>NZ_DDFB01000019.1:4775-24063 GCF_002336885.1 Novosphingobium sp. UBA1939
TTCAAGGACGTCAACGATACCCACGGCCATGCGACGGGCGATGCGGTGCTGAAGGCCACCGCGCGCGCGATCGCCGGGGATCGCGATACCCACGCGATCCGCATGGGGGGCGAGGAGTTCATGCTGTTGCTGCGGGGGCCCTTCGCCGCCGAACGCGCCGAACGCGCGCGCCGGGCGATCACCGCGCGCGTCGCGGCCGAGGTGGCCGGGCTGGACCGCATCGTCACCGCCAGCATGGGGCTGGTCGAGCACGATGGCGACAACCCAGACCTGGGGGCGTTCGACAGCCTCTATGCCCACTGCGACCGCCTGCTCTACGAAGCCAAGCGCAGCGGCCGCAACCGCACGGTGCGCGATCTGCTGGCTGGCGAGCCGGTCGAGCCGCTGACGCAGGCGGTGTCGATCTAGGCTGCCCGGGGCGTTCTCTTGTCCGGGGGCGGCCGGACTTACCGCAAGCGGGATGTATCGACCCGCTGGAACGAGGCCCGGCGGACAGGCCCGAGATTGACGTCCTGCCTGAACAGGTGGCGCGCCTCGTCGGCTCCTTCGATGGTGACGCAGACCAGGTGCGTTCCACCCGACAAGAGCGTTTCGATGGCGCTGATCGCGATCGCCTCGCGGTGGCACCGGTCGATCACGTCCTGTTCGGCCAGGTTCAGGTTCATCGCCCGCGTGACTCTGGTTTCGACCGGTTCCGTCCAGGATTTTGCGGGCGCGCGCTTTCTGGACGCCGTGGGGGTCTTGGTCATGGTTGAATCTCCAATGGGGCGGCGCGCAAGGCCTGGCGGCGAAGCACCCGGATGACCTCTATCAGGCCTAGCTCCGACGCGCCGACGCGCTGGCGGGGAACGTCGATCATGCCCGGATGCACGGAATCCAGGAAGCCGTTGGCCGCGCGGCGTCCGCCCAGCAGCACGAAGGCCAGGTTGAATGCTTCGGAACGCCGCTTGAGGGCCTGGGGGTCGCTTATGCCGCTGCTACCGTGCGCAAGGGCACCAGGGCGGCTCGTGCCGCGCGTGGCCCTCATGATACCGCGCCCGCCGGGACGGCGGCGCCGCACCAGTCGGGATAGGAAGAGACACCCATCTGGTGGCGCAGCCGGTCGATCCGTGTCTGATAGTGCTTCACCAGCCTGTAGGCGCCGGCCCTGGAAGCAGCGGGCAGCGATGCCGCCTGCATGATCGAGAGCTGGTGGTGATAAAGAAGATGATTCAGGTCCATCGACATGCTCCGGCCTAATGCGGGAGCGCGACGGTCTCTCAGCCACCCACGTGCAAGACGATAATGGGCGATGGGTTGGATATGGGGTGCCAGCGGCCGGATTGCAAGCGCAATCAGGGCATGGTTCCCATGCGGTTCAGGGGTTTGCACCCTCCGGCAGGAACGGCGCGGCGACGTCGCGCGGCACGCGCAGCAGGCGGCCCGAGGCGCGGTCGAGCAGCGCCCAGGTGGTGCGCGCGCTGACGATCACCTTGCCGGCGGCATTGGTGAAGTCCACGCGCCGGTCAAACCGCGCGCCGGTGGGGCCTTCGGGAATGAAGGTTTCCGCCGTCACGCTTTCGCCCGCGCCGATATTGCCGCGATAGTCGATCTCGTGCCGGGTCACGACCCAGACGTAGGCGGCCTGGTGTGCGGGCGCGGCCACGGCCTCCCAGTGCGCCACCGCGATGTCCTGCACCCATTGCAGCCACACCGCGTTGTTGACGTGGCCCAGTTCGTCGATGTGCTGCGGCGCGGCGGTGAAGGTCAGGCGATGGCGGTTGCTCATGCGCGCGGCCTCAGGCGTCCACGCCCAGCTGCCACAGGATGAAGGCGAACTCCTCCGCGGTTTCCTTCAGGCTCTCGAACCGGCCGGACTTGCCGCCGTGGCCCGCGCCCATGTTGGTCTTGAGCAGCAGTTCGTGGCCGTCGGTCTTCAGTTCGCGCAGCTTCGCCACCCATTTGGCCGGCTCCCAATAGGTCACGCGCGGATCGTTGAGGCCCGCCGTCACCAGCAGCGGCGGATAGGCCTGGCGCTGCACCTGGTCATAGGGCGAATAGGACAGGATCAGTTCGAACGCGGCCTTGTCCTCGATCGGATTGCCCCATTCGGGCCATTCGCCCGGGGTCAGCGGCAGGCTTTCGTCGAGCATGGTGTTGAGCACGTCCACGAACGGCACGTGCGCCGCCACCGCGCCCCACAGGCCGGGATCGGAATTGATCACCGCGCCCATCAGCTCGCCCCCGGCCGATCCGCCGGAAATGCTGATCTTCCCCGCCTGGGTGAACCCACGCGCGATCAGCCCCTGCGCCACGTCCACGAAATCATTGAAGGTGTTGGTGCGCTGTTCCAGCTTGCCCGCCTTGTACCAGGCGCGTCCCATATCGTCGCCGCCCCGGATATGCGCGATGGCATAGGCGAAGCCGCGATCGACGAGGCTGAGGCGCGAGGTCGAGAAGCCCGGACCGATGGCGATGCCATAGGCACCGTAGCCATAGAGATGCAGCGGCCCGCCGGGCGCGCGGTCCTTGCGCCAGACCACGCTGACCGGGACCAGCGTGCCATCGCGCGCCGCGATGTCCAGCCGCGCGGTATCGTAGAGCGAGGCGTCGTAGCCCGAAGGTATTTCCTGCACCTTCAACAGGGCGAGGCTGCGGGTGGCGACATCGTAGTCATAGACCGAGGCCGGGCTGACCATCGATTCGTAGCCGACGCGCAGCACCGTCATGGCCCATTCGGGATTGTCGCCCAGGCTTGCCTCGTAGCTCGCTTCCGGGAACGCGATCGGCTCGATCCTGGCGGGATCGTCGTAGTAGCGCACTTCGATCCGGTCCAGCCCGCGCACCCGCCCTTCGACCACGTAGAAATCGCGGAACAGCTCGAACCCGGTCAGATAGAAATCGTCGCTGCCCGCGATCAGCGTGGTCCAGTTGCCCGGATCGGCGAGCGGCGCGGTGGCGAGGCGGAAGTTCTCGTGCGTATCGTTGGTGTGGATGTAGAGCACGCCGTCGCGCTCATCGACGTCGTATTCCACGCCCTTGGCGCGCGGCTTGACGAGGATCGGCGGGGCCAGCGGGTCGGCGGCGGGGATCAGGCGCGTTTCGCCGGTCTCGTGATCGCCGGTCGAGACGATCAGCCATTTCTCGTTGGCGGAAAGCGCGGCACCGACGCGGAAGCCCTCGTCGTCCTCGTGGTAGAGTTCGATGTCGCTTTCGACCGGCTGGCCCAGCCAGTGCAGCCGCGCGTTGTCGGTACGCCAGTTCTCGTTGGCGAGCGAATAGACGAGGCCCGTATCGTTCGCGACCCAGATCAGGCCGGACAGCGTGCCGGGAATCTCATCGGGCAGCACTTCGCCCGTGGCGATCACCTTGATCCGCGCGGTGAAGCGTTCGGAGCCGTTGTCGTCCACCGACCAGGCCAGCCGCGTGCCGTCGTTCGAAACCGCGATCGCGCCCAGGCGGAAGTAGTCCAGCCCTTCGGCAAGCGTCACTTCATCGAGAATCAGTTCGTCGGCGCTGCCATCGTCCGCCGCGCCCACCGGGCGGCGCCACCATTTCTTGTATTCCGCGCCTTCCTCGAATTCGATCCAGTAGAGCCAGTTTCCATCCTTCTGCGGCACCGACTTGTCGGCCTCCTTGATGCGCCCGCGCATTTCGCGGAACAGCGCGTCGATCACCGGCTGGCGATCGGCCATGCGGCTTTCGAACCAGGCGTTTTCGGCTTCGAGATGGGCGAGGACGGCCTTGTCGGTGACTTCGGGATAACCGGGATCACGCAGCCAGGCGTAATCGTCGGTGATCGTGATGCCATGGTGCGTGATGCTCTGCGGTTTCTTCGCGGCGACGGGAGGTGTGGCAATGCTCATTCCCCGCATCTATGTTGCCTCCATGATGCCCGCAAGGCGGGCCGCCTTCATTCAGGACGATCCCATGCTGATGCACACCCACGAAGCCCGCCTCGATGCCCTGCGCAAGCAACTGGCGCAGGACGGTCTCGATGGCTTCGTCATCCCGATTTCCGACGAGCACATGAGCGAATATGTCGGCGCCTATGCCCAGCGGCTGGCGTGGCTGACCGGCTTCGGCGGTTCGGCCGGCACGGCGGTCGTGCTCAGGGATGAAGCCGCGATCTTCGTCGACGGGCGCTATACCCTGCAAGTGCGCGAGCAGGTCGATGGCCGGCTCTACAGCTATCAGTCGGTGCCGCAGACCAGCCCCGCCGCGTGGCTGGGGGAACACGCGCCGGAAGGCGCGCGGATCGGCTACGACGCCTGGCTGCACGGCCGGCCGTGGGTGGAATCGGTGGCGAGCGCGTTGTCCGTGCGCGGCGCGCGGCTGGTGCCGGTGGAGAGGAATCCCGTCGATGCGGTCTGGGCCGACCGGCCCGCGCCGTCGATCGCGCCGGCGCTGGTCCACGCCGATGACCACGCCGGCCAGTCCGCGTCGGAAAAGCGCGCGGCGGTGGCCGAATGGCTGGCGGAGCGCAAGCTGGACGCGGTCGTCGTGTCTGCGCTCGATTCGATTGCCTGGCTGCTCAATATCCGGGGCGCGGATGTGGAACGCACGCCGGTGGCGCTGTCGTTCGTGCTGGCGCACGCCGATGGCACCGCCGATCTGTTCATTGCGCCCGAAAAGGTCACGCCGGCGCTGGTCCAGCACCTGGGCAACGCGGTGCGCATCCATGATCGCGACGGGTTCGTGCCCGCGCTGGAAGCGATGGCGGGCAAGCGTGTGGCGGTCGACCCGGAACGGGCCGTTGCGGCGATCTTCGCCACGCTCGATCGCGCCGGGGCCAAGACCATCGCGCTGACCGATCCGGTGGTGCTGCCTAAGGCGATCAAGAACGAGGTCGAGAAGGCGGGCCAGCGCGCGGCGCAGGCGCGGGATGGAGCCGCCGTTTCGCGCTTCCTGCACTGGCTCTCGGTGGAAGCGCCGCGCGGCGGCGTGACCGAGCTGGCGGCGGCCGATCGGCTCGAAGCGTTCCGCGCCGAAGGCGGATTGCTGCGCGATCTGTCGTTCGACACGATCTCGGGCGCAGGGCCGAACGGTGCGGTCGTCCACTATCGCGTCAGCGAGGAAACCAACCGTACGCTGGAGCCGAACAGCGTCTATCTCGTCGATTCGGGCGCGCAGTATGTCGATGGCACCACCGACATCACCCGCACGGTCTGGGTCGGTCCGGGGCAGCCGCCGGCCGAGGTCCGGGACCGCTTCACCCGCGTGCTCAAGGGCCATATCGCGCTGGCGCGGGCGGTGTTTCCCAAGGGCACGGCCGGCAGCCAGCTCGACAGCTTCGCCCGCCAGTTCCTGTGGTCGGCGGGGCTGGATTACGCGCACGGCACCGGGCACGGCGTCGGCAGCTTCCTGTCGGTGCACGAAGGACCGCAGCGCATCGCCAAGGCCGCGGGCGGGCAGGCCGGCACTGGCCAGGTGCTGATGCCGGGCATGATCCTGTCGAATGAGCCGGGCTACTACAAGACCGGCGCCTACGGCATTCGCATCGAGAACCTGGTGCTGGTTGAGCCGCGCGAAATCGAGGGCGCGGAAGGCGAATTCTATGGCTTCGAGACGCTGACGCATGTGCCGATCGACCGGAACCTGGTGGATGTCGCCCTGCTGACGCCCGACGAGCGGGCGTGGTGGAACGCATACCACGCGGGTACGCTCGCGCTGCTCTCGCCGCAGCTCGAAGGCGCCGATCGCATCTGGCTTGAAGGGGCCTGCGCACCGCTTTGAGAGGCGGTTTGTTCGTGTTATGTTCCATCTATCATGATTCGCTGAAGGGAGAGTTTCGATGATCGGATACGTGACGCTCGGCACCAATGACCTGGAACGCGGCGCGAAGTTCTATGATGCGCTGACAGCCGAACTGGGTGTGGGCCGGATGATGGAATGGGACGGCGCGATCGCCTGGGGCGCACCCGGCGGTGGCGCGGGCATCGGCCTGACCAAGCCGTTCGACGGCAATGCGGCCTCTGTCGGCAACGGCGTCATGGTGGCGTTCGAGGCGAAGGACAAGGAACAGGTGGTCCGGCTGCACGCGATCGCGCTGGCCAACGGAGGCACCTGCGAAGGCGAGCCGGGGCCGCGTGGCGATGGCGGGTTCTACGCCGCCTATTTCCGCGATCCCGATGGCAACAAGCTCAATGCTTTCCTCATGGCGGCGCCGGAATGAAGGAGATCCGGGCGGGCCATCGGCTGGCGGAAAGCCCGGTCCATCTCGGCCTCGGCGCGCGCGCCGTGGCCGAGCCGGCCTTCACCGGAATGGAGTGGTACGCCGGCTATGTCGCGCGCCACGCCGATGACGGGAAGGAAGGCCGGCTGGTCAGCCTGTTCCGGTTCGCCGAAAGCTGGGACAGCTGGGAAATGCACCCGGCGGGCGACGAGGTGGTACTGTGCCTCTCGGGCGAAATCGTGCTGCATCAGGAATTTCCAGACGGCCGGCTGGAGCTGGTCCGGCTCGCGCCCGGTGACTATGCGATCAATCCGCCGGGCGTGTGGCACACTGCGGATATCGTGGCCACGGATGCCGCAGGCGAGGCATCGGCGCTGTTCATCACGGCGGGCGTCGGAACCGAGCATCGCGCACGGTAACGACGGGGTGAGGGGACCGGGCGGGGTCTTCGCTTGCCGCCAAATGAACGGTCTTTCTCAAACGCGACAAATTACGACAATGTCGGGCCGGCGCCGGGATATTTGCGCGACAACTGCCTCCTATATCCTGCTCATGGTCGTTGCGAAGGCCGCCAGCCTCCCCTGAAGGGGTGCCTCCCTCTCTCCCCCTTCATGGCGGCCTCGCAACGTCCTCCCCTTTCCGAACACACGGGAGTCAGGATCGATGAAGAAGATTGTTCTGGGCATTTCCGCCGCCGCGTTCGCGCTGGGCGCCGGTGCCCTCTATGCCGCTGCCCCCGAAGGTCCGGCGGGCGACGTTACCTGGGCCGAAGCCAAGGCCAAGGCCGACGAGATGTGGGCGAAGCTCGACGTCAACAAGGACGGCAAGCTCGACCAGGCCGATCGCGACGCCAAGGTCATGCAAAAGTTCGACGCGATCGATACCAACCATGATGGGGCGATCAGCCGCGACGAGTTTCTGGCCCATCATAATGCGATGCGCGGCCCCGGAGCCGATGGTCCGCGTGCCGATGGTCCGGGCGCCGGCCCGGCCGAAGGCCATCGCTGGCATCGCGGCGGACGCGGTGGTCCGCAAGGACGTGGCCCCGGTCCGGACGGGCCTGGTATGCATGGCGCCATGATGGGCGGTCCGGGCATGGTGCTGCGCATGGCCGATGCCAACAAGGATGGCGTTGTGACCAAGGCCGAGTACGATGCGGCGGTGAAGGCGCATTTCGACAGGGTCGATACCAACCATGACGGCAAGATCAGCAAGGAAGAACGCAAGGCCGCGCGCGATGCGATGCGCGCCCGCTTCGGCCGCGGGCCGGGCGGGCCGGGTGCCCCGGGCGGCGACATGCCTCCGCCCCCGCCGCCACCTGCGGGCGAATGACGGGGAGCGGCGAAGCGCATGAATGAAACTTCGCCGATCCGGGTGCTGCTCGTCGACGACGAAGCAGCCCTGCGCGAGCCCCTGGCGGACTATCTCGTCCGCCAGGGGTTTGCCGTTACCCAAGCCGGCACCGCCGCCGAGGCGCGCAGCCGGCTGGTGGAAGCCGCCTTCGACATCGTGCTGCTCGATATCATGATGCCGGGCGAGGACGGTCTGTCGCTGTGCCGCCATCTGGTCGAGGCGCGGCAGATCCCGGTGATCTTCATCACCGCCAAGGGCGAGGCGACCGACCGCATCGTCGGGCTGGAAATCGGCGCCGACGATTACGTGGTGAAGCCGTTCGATCCGCGTGAACTGGTCGCGCGCGTGCGCAGCGTGCTGCGGCGCGCGGTGCGGCAGGCGGCGGAACCGGCGGACGCGGTGGTCTATGAATTCGAAGGCTGGCAGCTCGATCCGCTCAAGCGGCGGCTGACCGATCCGGAAGGGGCGCTGGTGGCGATCTCCTCCGCCGAGTTCCGCCTGCTGATGGCCTTCCTCGACCATCCGCGCCAGGTGCTCGATCGCGATCGCCTGCTCGACATGGTGCAGGGGCGCGAGGCACACCTGTTCGACCGCGCCGTCGACAACCAGATCAGCCGCCTGCGCCGCAAGGTGGAAGTGGACAGCCGCAATCCGCAACTGATCCAGACCGTCTGGGGTGGCGGCTACATGCTGGCCACCGAAGTGCGCAAGATCGCGTCGCGGGGGTAGTCGCTTGTTTCGAGACCTGCCCCGCGCCTTTTCCCGTTTCGTGCCCTGGCCGCGCAGCCTGCAGGGGCAGATGCTGTTCGCCATCGCCATCGCCCTGCTGATCGCGCAGAGTCTTTCGGCGGCGCTTATCTGGCGCGCGCAGCATGAACGGCACGTGGGGGCGCTGGTGAACTCCGCCGCCTTCCGTCTGCTTGGCCCTCCGCTCTATGGCGCGGAGGGCGGCGAACGGGGCGGAATGCGGCGCGATCACGGGCCGGAAGCGCGCGAAGGCGGCCCTCCGGGGGCGCCCGGCTTCCGGCGTCGACCGCCGCCGCCCGATGACGGCTACCGGCTGCCACGCCCCTTGCGCGTGCGCGTGGATAACGCCAGCCCCGAACAGCCCGGCGACCGGCGCATCGCCGCAGCCGAGAAGAATCTGACCGAAGTGCTGGAAAACCAGGGCGTCGCGGTGTCGCAAGTGGTCGTGCTCGAACGCGATCCCCATCAGGACAGCGTGATTGCCGAATGGTGGGAACAGCAACGCCACCGCTTCGCCGCCTTTAGCAATGGCGAACCGCCGCCGCGCCTGGTGATCGCCTCGTTCAAGCGCTCCGACGGCACGTGGCTGTCCGCGCGCGTCCTTACGCCGGCGGGCGAGCGTCAGTTGCTGATCTCGTTGCTGTGGCAGACCGTGCTGCTGTACCTCGTCCTCATCGGCGCGGTGGCGCTGATCCTGCGCCGCATCGCGCAGCCGCTCAAGGCGCTGACGCGGCGGGTGGAGGACTTCGCGCGCGACCGCAGCATCGATGGCCAGCTCGTTCCCGGCGGGCCGGAAGATATCCGCCGCCTGATCGAGGCGCACAACGCGATGGAAGCACGCATCGCCGGGCTGCTCGACGAAAAGGACGTGATGCTGGGCGCGATCGGGCACGATCTGAAAACGCCGCTGGCTGCGCTGCGCGTGCGGATCGAGGCGGTGGAGGACGACGCCGAGCGCGGCCGGATGGCCAAGGTGATCGAGGACATCAACCGCTCGCTCGACGATATCCTCTCGCTGGCGCGGGTGGGCCGTCCGTCCGACCCGCTGGAAATGACCGAACTGTCGGCGCTCGTCGCCGACGTGGCCGACGAGTTCGAGGACATGGGCGAGGACGTGACGCTGGGCGATACCGCGCGCATCGTGTTGCCGGTGCGCGCGACGTGGCTGCGCCGCGCGATGCGCAACCTGGTGTCCAACGCGCTGCGCTATGGCCAGCGCGCGCGCGTATCGCTGGTGCGCGAGGGCAACGAGGCCGTGTTGCGGATCGAGGATGACGGGCCGGGGATTCCCGAAGGCGAGATCGCCCGGATGATGGAGCCGTTCACGCGCCTCGAAGCCTCGCGCAACACCGCGACCGGCGGCACCGGGTTGGGCCTGACGCTGGCCTGGGCCATCGCCGACCAGCACGGCGGATCGCTGGTACTCGCCAATCGCGTGGAAGCGGGCCGGATCGCGGGGCTCGTGGCGACGCTGCGCCTGCCTGTTACGTGACAGAATTATCCCGGCACGCACGGGGCGTGCCGGGATGGTGTTTTATGCCAAGCTGCTAAGATGCTGACGCATCACGGCTTGGAAATGCTCAAGCGCCGCACGGGCTTGACCCAAATGCGGTGCGTGATGCTCACCGCATTTGGGCTTACTTGATCTTCGCCACCGCCGCGGAGAGTTCCGCGCCGCGTGCGTCCTTGAGCACGCCGCAATCGCGGACCCGCTCGATGGTGCGTTCCAGCTCCAGCGCGCCGCTGCGGCCGGCGAAGCGCGGGCGCAGGGCCTCGAATTCCTTCGCCTGATCGACCGAGCAGAACCCGGCCAGTGTCCCAGGTAGCCGCGCGGCGAGGAAGATGCCGCCCGAGCCGCTGAGCATCTCTTCGAGATGCGCCTTGAGCCAGATGTAGCCGATCTCGCGCGTTTCCGGCGTCACCAGGATGCCGGCGATCATGCTGAGGCGCTCGCTGGGGCGCAGGCGGGCATCCTTGAACCCGTCGAGCACCCAGCGCGCGGTATCGGCATCGCCGCTGGCCGCCACGGCGCGCAGGGCGCTGGGGCGGAACACCGGATCTTCCGACCCGAGCGCGCTGTCCGCCAGCTTTTGCGCACCGGCCAGCTTGTTCTGCGCCAGCCAGGCGCGCAGCCCCGATCCGTAGAACGCGGGATCGAGTGCGGCCTTGTCGCCGCCCAGCAGTCCTTCGGCCGCCGTGGTCAGCCGCGCCCGCAGCGCCGGATCGCGCGCGGTGTCCGACAGGGTGGCGACCAGCGCCACGCGGCGCTGCGCTTTGTCGGGATCGTCGCCGGCATGGGCGCCGGCGCGCGGATCAAAGCCCATCGCTTCAAGCTGCGGCGCGTAGAGCTTGTCGACAAATCCCCGGAACGCGGGCTTGGCCGCCTCGTCGATCACGCCGCGCGCAGCCATCGTTTCGAGCAGCGAGGTGGCGTTGCCGCTGGCGTAGCTATCCGGGTTGCGGGCCAGCGCGGCGGACGCGGCGATCACTTGCGCGGGCGTGGCGCGCCCCGCCATGAAGCTGGCCGCGATGCTGTCTTCCAGCGCCTGGGCCTCGCCGCCGGGCAGGCTGGCCGCGCCGGCGATCAGCTTGTCCCATTCGGCTGCGGGCAGTTCGAAGCGATAGTATCCGGTGCCGCCGGCATTGGGCACCACCGGCCCCTTGCCCTTCAGCGTCAGCTTCATCGTCGGCCCGGTCATCAGCGAACACTGGCGGTCATCGCCCTGCCGTGCGCAGAGCGGAATGCCCCATTGCGTGGCGGGGGCGGGGGTGCCCAATCGGACGTAGCGGCTCTGCGTCACCGTCCACGCCCCGTTCTTGCCGTCCGCGAACGTCACCAGCGGCACGCCCTGCTGGTCGGTGAAGCTCTGCATCGCCGAAAGGATGCGCGGATCGCCCGCCGCATCGGCCATCGCGCCGAAGAAGTCGGCGCTGGTGGCGTTGCCATAGCGATGCTTGGCCATGTAGCCGCGCACGCCATCGCGGAAGCGCGTGTCGCCCATGAACGCGGCGATCATCGCCACGACATGCCCGCCCTTGCCATAGGTGATCGTATCGAACGCGGCGTCGATATCGGCGTTCTTCGGGATCGGCTGGTGGATCGGCCGGCCGGCGATCAGCGCGTCGATGTTCATCGCGCCGAAGCCTTCTTCCAGCGCCCCCGCGCCGATGTTGAGGTCCGGCCGCCAAGCGTTGCCGATGCGGAAGCCCATCCAGTTGGCGAAGCTTTCGTTCAGCCAGATGTCGTCCCACCATGCCGGGGTGACGAGATCGCCGAACCACTGGTGCGCCAGCTCGTGCGCCACCACCATGCCGAAGGTGCGCTTCTGACTGGTCGATGCCTTGTCGTCCATCACCAGGATGGAGTCTTCATAGAGATCGGCGCCCGCGTTCTCCATGGCGCCGGGCATGATCGGCGCGGTGATCTGGTCGAGCTTGGGATAGGGGAAGGACTGGCCGAAATAGGCTTCGAGGTGCTGGACGATACCCTTGGTGCCTTCCAGCGCGAAGGCCAGCTTGTCGGCGTTCTGCTTGGTCGAGACCACGCGGATCGGCAGCGGCGTGGCGCGCTGCGGCGTGGCCGGCACGGTGCCTTCGACCGTGGCGAACGGGCCGACCATCATCGCCACGAGATAGCTCGGCAGCGGCAGCGTCGGCGCGAAGGTGTGGACCGTCATGCCGTTTTCGGTCCGCGTCGCGGTTTCCGGCGCGTTGCTAACCGCCTTGAGGCCGGCGGGGGTGCGCAGGGTCACGGTCCACGGCGTCTTGAAGCCGGGTTCGTCGAAGCCGGGGAAGGCGGCGCGCGCGTCGATCGATTCGAACTGGGTCCAGCTGTACCAGTCATCGCCCACCTTCACGCGGAACATGCCGGCCGGCCCTTCGCCGAACGGCGCGTCGTAATCGAAGGCGAAGGTCACCGCGCCGGCGGGCAGCGCTTCGGGGAAGGTCAGCAGCGCGACCCCGGTGGGATCGACTTGCGCGAACGTGCCGGTCAGCGTCTTGCCGCCGGCCGTGGCGGTCACGCGCGAAACCTTCAGTTCCTTGCCGTGCAGCCAGACGAAGCGGCTGGCCTTGCGGCTGTTGGCGTCGATCTCGACGTGGCCGGAAAACCGCTCCTTGGCCGGATCGACGGTCAGGTCCAGCCGGTAGGTGGAGGGCACGACCGAACCGTCGAGCTTGCCGGCAGGCATTGGGCCGGCTTCGGTGGGAATGGCTGCGGCGGGCGGGGTGGCCGTTTCGGCGTGGGCGAGGGGAATCGCGGCACAGCTCGCAAGCATGGTCGCGGCAAGGAACAAGGAGCGCATGAAAGCCTTTCCGGAAATGGAAAATGCACCTGACTAGGGCCTAACCGGTTTCATGCGCAACCGCGTTCGACGAACACGCGATGGTGTTCGTCGAACATGGGGGGCATAGAGGCGTTCAGGCCGGAGCGATCAGCGCAGCAAACCGCCCAGCAGGCCGCGCGCGAAGCGGCCGAACGCGGCGCCGCCCAGGCTGGTGGCGACCGAGCCGACCACCGCGCTGAGACCGGATTCGACGGGCGAAGCGCGGGTTTTCTTGCCGCTGATCTGCGCCGCGATTACCGCGCCGGCGGACGAAGCCACCGCACCGATCGCCGCCTTGCCCGCCTTGTCCCACAGCGAGGGCGACTGGCGTGGCGCCGCGCGCTGTGCCTCCGCGCCCTGTTCCTGCACCTGCTGCGCGGCGGCGGCGGCATCAGCCGCCTTCTTCGCCAGCACTTCGGCGGCGGATTCGCGGTTCACCGCCGTATCGTACTTGCCTTCCACCGGGCTCGCCGCCTGGATCGCGGCGCGTTCGGGTGCCGAGACCGGCCCCAGCCGCGAACGCGGCGGCGCGATCAGAGTGCGCTGCACCACGCCGGGCGCGCCATCGTCATCCAGCGTGGAAACCAGCGCCTCGCCCACCTTCAGTTCGGTGATCGCCTTTTCCACGTCGAGATCGGGGTTGATGCGGAAAGTCTGCGCCGCGGCCTTGATCGCCTTCTGATCGCGCGGGGTGAAGGCGCGCAGCGCGTGCTGCACGCGGTTGCCCAGCTGGCCGGCGATCTTTTCGGGAATGTCGATCGGATTCTGGGTGACGAAATAGACGCCCACGCCCTTCGAGCGGATCAGGCGGACGACCTGCTCCACCTTGTCGAACAGCGCTTCGGGCGCATCGTCGAACAGCAGGTGCGCCTCGTCGAAGAAGAACACCAGCACGGGCTTTTCAGGATCGCCCACCTCGGGCAGCGCCTCGAACAGTTCGGACAGCAGCCACAGCAGGAACGTGGCGTAGAGCTTGGGGCTCTGCATCAGCTTTTCGGCGGCGAGAATGTTGACCAGGCCCCGGCCCTTGTCGTCGGTGCGGAGGAAGTCGTGAATCTCGAACGCCGGTTCACCAAAGAAGCGGTCCGCGCCCTGGCTTTCGAAGGCGAGCAACTGGCGCTGGATCGCGCCGACGCTGGCCTTGGTGACATTGCCGTACTTGGTGGCGAGTTCGCCGGCGTTTTCGGCGCAGGCGACCAGCACCGCCTGCAGGTCGTCCATGTCGATCAGCAGCAGGCCGTTTTCGTCGGCGTAGCGGAAGGCGATGTTGAGCACGCCTTCCTGCGTTTCGTTCAGGCCCATCAGCCGGGCCAGCAGCAGCGGCCCCATTTCCGAGATCGTGGTGCGGATCGGGTGGCCGCTTTCGCCATAGAGATCCCAGAACACCGCCGGGTTGTCGGAATAGGTATAATCGGTGATGCCCAGTTCCTTGGCGCGGGCTTCCAGCTTGTCGGCGTTCTTGAAGGTGGGGCTGCCCGGCATGGCGATGCCCGAAAGATCGCCTTTCACGTCGGCCAGGAACACCGGCACCCCCCGCGCGGAAAACTGTTCGGCGATGCCCTGCAGCGTCACCGTCTTGCCGGTGCCGGTCGCGCCCGCGACCAGCCCGTGCCGGTTGGCCCGGCCGAGCCGCAGCACCTGCCGTTCGCCGTTGGCGCCGAGGCCAAGGTAGATATCGTCCATGTAACAGTCGTCCCCGCAAGAAAGCGTCCGGTCCCGCCACGGGTTTACGAACAGGTGGCGCCCGGTGCGAGAGGTTTTTGCATCCGCGGCGGTGTGCCGCTAAAGCGCGCGCCACCGGCCATGGACCAGACGCCTTTCATCCTGCTTGACGATGCCCGCAGCGACGATGCTCGCAACGGTGGGGCCAGCGACGCGCGCGTCTATCGCGACCCGCTGGAGATCGTGGTCGCGCGCCGGCCGGAGGACGTGGCGCCGGCGCTCGCCCGGATCGGTGCCGAACCGGGCGAATGGGCCGGATATATCGCCTATGAGGCCGGGCTGGCGTTGGAGCCGCGCCTTATGCCGCTGGCCGCCGCGCGCACCGGCGCAACCGGGCCGCTGGTGTGGTTCGCGCGCTTCGCGGCGGTGGAGACCATTCCCGCCGATGCGGTGGAGAACTGGCTGGAGCGGCACGGCGCAGGCCCCGGCAACCTTGGTCCGCTCGACCCGCAAGTCTCGATCGGCGGCTATGGCCGCGCGTTCGATCGGGTGCAGGAGGCGATCCGTGCGGGCGACATCTATCAGGCGAACCTGACCTTTCCGCTCGGCGGAAGCTGGCATGGTGATCCGCTGGCGATCTACGCCGCGATCCGCCGCGATGCGCGCGCCGGCTATGGCGGGGTGTGCTGGGACGGATCGCACTGGCACCTGTCGTTCTCGCCCGAACTGTTCTTCGCGCTGAAGGACGGCCTGGCCACGGTCCGCCCGATGAAGGGCACCGCGCCGCGCGGCGAAACGCCCGGACAGGACGAGGCGTTCCGCGCCGGGCTGGCGGGCAACGCCAAGGACCGCGCGGAAAACCTGATGATCGTGGACCTCATGCGCAACGACCTGTCGCGCGTGGCGGTGCCCGGCAGCGTCCGAGTGGAAGAGCCTTTTGCGATCGAGAGCTATCCCACCGTGCACCAGATGGTCACCACCGTCCGCGCCCGGTTGACCGCTGGTGCGGATGCGCGCGAACTGGTGCGGGCGATCTTCCCGTGCGGCTCGATCACCGGCGCGCCCAAGATTCGCGCGATGGAACTGATCGACGCGGCCGAACGCGATGCGCGTGGGCTCTATTGTGGCGCGTTCGGCCGGATCGACCCCTCTGGTGATGCGGCATTCAATGTGGCAATCCGCACGGTGCGCCTCGATCCCCGGACGGACCGCGCGGTCATGGGGGTGGGCTCGGCGGTCGTGGCGGATTCCGCGATGCTGGGCGAATGGCGGGAATGCGTGGTAAAGGGGGATTTCTTGCGCCTGTCCGCCGGCAATGCCGATCTTATTGAAACGATGGCCTTCGATCCCGCGCAGGGCATCGCGCTGCTGGAACTGCATCTGGAACGCATCAAGGGGAGTGCGGCGGCGCTGGGCTTCGCGTTCGATCGTCATGCCGCGCGCAACGCCATCCACGCGCTGTGCTTCGATCTGGAAGCGCCGTCGAAAGTGCGGCTGGTGGTGTCGAAGGCCGGCGCGCTGGCGCTGGAGGCATCGGCGCTGCCCGTGCCCGCCAATGGACCGGTGACGTGCGCCGTGCTGCCGCTGCCGGTGGCCGAGGGCGACTGGCGGTTGCGCCACAAGACATCGGATCGCGGCTTCTACGAAGCGGCGCTTCGGGCGGCGAAGGCGGCCGGCGCGGGCGAGGCACTGTTCCTGCGCGATGACGGGCTGCTGACCGAAGGCAGCTTCACCAATCTTTTCGTCGAGCGGGAGGGGCTGCTGCTCACGCCGCGCGCCGAATTCGGCCTGCTGCCCGGCGTCCTGCGCCGCAGCCTGATCGAGAGCGGCCGCGCGGCGGAGGCTGACCTGACGCTGGCCGATCTCTCCGAAGGCTTTTTCATCGGCAACGCCCTGCGTGGCCTGCTGCCGGCGCGACTGCTCGGCGAACAGGCATGACCGACTCCACCCTGAGCCGCGCGCTGGCGCGCATCGCGCCGTCGCGCACCACCGCCATGACCGATCGCGCCATGGCGCTGCGGGCCGAAGGGCGCGACATCATCTCTCTGTCGGTGGGCGAGCCCGATTTCGCCACGCCCGCCCATGTCGTCCAGGCGGCGAAGGACGCGCTCGACGCGGGCGACACGAAGTACACCGCCGTCGCCGGATCGGCCCGGCTGCGCGCGGCGGCCGCGCTCCATTTCGAGCGCGATCTCGGCATCGTCGTTCCGCCGGCGCAAGTGATCGTCAGCGCCGGGGGCAAGCAGGCGATCTTCCACGCGCTGCTCGCCACGCTCGATCCGGGCGACGCGGTGCTGATCCCCAGTCCGTGGTGGGTGAGCTATCCGGAAATCGTGCGCTTCGCGGGCGCCAAGGTGGTGGACCTGCCGACGCGGGCGGACGGGGGCTTTCGCATCAGCGCCGCGCAGCTCGAGGCCGCGATCACGCCCGCCACGCGCTGGCTGCTGCTCAACAGCCCCGGCAATCCCACCGGCGCCACCTATCCGGCCGAGGAATTGCGTGCGCTGGGCGAGGTGCTGCGCCGCCACCCGCGCGTGCTGGTGATGAGCGACGATATCTACGCGCCGCTGCGCTATGGCGCGGGCGCGCACGCCACGCTGGCGGTGGAATGCCCGGACCTGGCCGATCGCGTGCTGACCGTGTCCGGCGTATCCAAGAGCCACGCGATGACCGGCTTCCGCATCGGCGTCGCCGCCGGGCCGCTATGGCTGATCAACGCCATGGCGCGGCTGCAATCGCATTCCTCGGGCAATCCCGCCTCGATCAGCCAGGCCGCCGCCGTTGCCGCGTTCGAAGGCCCGCAGGATTTTCTGCTTGCCTGGCGCGAACGGTTCCGCGCGCGGCGTGACTTGTGCGTGGCCGCGATCAACGCGATTCCGGGGCTTTCCACCCCGGTTCCCGATGGCGCGTTCTATTGCATGGTCGATGCCGCGCCGCTGATGGCGCGCTTCGGCGGCGAAAGCCCCAACGCGGACGAGGCGCTGTGCCTGCATTTGCTGGAGCACGGCGTCGCCGTGGTCGCGGCTTCGGCATTTGGCGGCCGGGACGGCTTCCGCATCAGCTTTGCGGCCGACGAGGCGACTTTGGAAGAAGCCTTGCGGCGCATTGCCGGCGCCGTGGTATGATCCTGCCGCCCGTTGCGGTTCACCCCGAGCCGGTCACAGACGGCACGCGGGCGTGCGCGCTTCGCCAAGCCCAGCATGAACGGATTTTTGCGCGATGATCGATTTCTCCATCCTGTTTGAAGACGGCGAAGCGCTGGTCATCGACAAGCCCGCTGGCCTGCCGCTCGACCGGCCGCGCGCGGGCGGCCCGTGCCTGGAGGATCATCTCGACGATCTGCGGTTCGGCTTCCAGCGCGAACCTTTCCCGGTCCACCGGCTCGATCGCGATACGTCGGGCTGCCTGCTGCTGGCGCGCAATCCCAAGGCGCTCAAGCGCTTTTCCGCCGCGTTCGAGGCGCGGCAGGTGGAGAAGGTCTATCTGGGCGTGGTCGCGGGACCGGTGGAAGGCGAAAGCGGCACGGTGAACCTCAGCCTGTCCAAGGTCAGCACCGAAAAGGACGGCTGGCGGATGATCCCGGCCAAGAAGGGCAAGCCCGCCGTCACCCACTGGCGGGTGGTGGATCGGCGCGACGCGCTGACTCTGGTGGAATTCCGCCCCGAAACCGGCCGCACCCACCAGATCCGCGTGCACGCCCTGGCGGGGCTGGGCCATGCGCTGGTGGGCGATCCCGTGTACGGAAACGGAAAGGGCGCGAAACGGACGATGCTGCACGCCGCCGCGCTCACCGTCCCGCGTGAAGGCAAGCCGCCGATCGAGGCGCAGTCGCCCTTGCCGCCGGATTTCCACGCGCTGGGATTCGATCTTGGCTGACGATGCCGACCAGATCATCGCCCGGGCGCTGCCGCTGATCGAGGAAAGCTTCATCGCGGCCGCCGGGCCGGGCGGGCAGAACGTCAACAAGGTGGCGACGGCGGTGCAGGTGCGGCTCGACGTGTTCGCGCTGCGCCTTTCGCCGCCGGTGTTCCACCGCCTGAAGGAACTGGCCGGCAGCAAGTTCACCGCGAAGGGCGAGATCGTGCTGACCGCGCGCAGCCACCGCACGCAGGAAGCCAACCGCGAGGACGCGCGCAAGCGCCTGGCAGATCTGCTGCGCGAGGCGACGAACCTGCCGGAAAAGCGCGCCAAGTCACGCCTCAACCGCGTAGGCAAGACCGCGCGGCTGGAAGGCAAGAAGAAGCGCGGTGCGGTGAAGGCCGGGCGCGGCAAGGTGCGGCTGGATTGAAGCGGCGCCGCAGCCGTCGCGTCCTTATCCCGCTGTAGCGTCCCTATCCGGCGGTCGCTCCCATCACCGCGCGGCCATCGGCGGCATAGGCGCCCATTTCGTAGCCCGCATCCGCCCGGCGGAAGGCAAGGTGCAGCGGCTCGTCCGCCACGGCCGGCGAAAGGCCGCGAAAGGCGAAGCGTTCCAGCACGTTGTCGCCCAGTTGCCGCCGGGCGAGATCGAGCAGCAGCGTGGCGGTCAGCGGCCCGTGGACGACCAGCCCGCGATAGCCTTCCTCGCCCGTGGCGTAAGGCCGGTCGTAATGGATGCGGTGGCTGTTGAAGGTGAGCGCGGAATAGCGGAACAGCAGCGCCGCATCCGGCTCCACCGTGCGCACGGCATCCCATGCCGCAGGATCGAACCGGCCTTCCCCCAGGGGCGGCGGGGCGGGCGGCGTGCCGGCGGGCGCGGCTTCGCGATAGACGATCGACTGCACCTCGCGCACCGCGGGCACGCCATCGCCCAGCGTCTCGTGCGCCACGTCCACGAACACCAGATGGCCCGATCCACCCTGCTTGGGCGTTACCGACAGCACGCGTGAACGCCGTTCGACCGCTTCGCCCGTGCGCAGCGCGCGCAGGAACTCGACCTTGCTCGAAGCCCACATCCGGCGCGGCAGTGGCACCGGCGGCAGGAAGCCCTCCGGGCCGTCGTCGCGGCGGGGGTGGCCGTCCGGTCCCAGTGCGGCGGTGGGGGCATCGGGCAGGCACAGGCACCAGT
>NZ_DDFB01000005.1:0-28005 GCF_002336885.1 Novosphingobium sp. UBA1939
ATTGGCGCTACACGGCCGGCGATGGCGTCTATGACATTCCCGGCAACCTGATCCGCGCGCCCGGCACCAGCCACGCCCGCTTCATCGGCAAGGAAGCCGAAGCCACGCTCGCATGGCAAACCACCGCCGAACTGGAACTGTCCGGCTCCCTCTCCGTCTTCTCACCAGGAACTTTCATCCGCCAAACCGGGCCCGCTCACCGCATCACCATGATCGGCTTCGAAAGCAATTTCCGATTTTAGTCCGCCACCACCGGAACGCCTGGCTTCCACGCGGATGCTTTGGACCGGCGCGATGGGGCTGCCGCCACGCTAGGGCATTTCCCCGGAGGAATCGCCCCAGCCGATCACCCGTTGTTCCTGCATGCCAAGCCCTTCAATGCCCAGCGTCATCACGTCTCCCGGCTTGAGAAAGACCGGCGGCTTGTGTCCGAAGCCGACACCCGCCGGTGTCCCGGTTGCGATAAAATCGCCAGCCTCGAGCGCGTAGAAGCGGGACAGGTAGCTTACGATCTGGCGCACTCCGAAGACCAGATTGCCGGTGCTGCCGTTCTGAAACCGATGCCCGTTGACTTCAAGCCAGATGGGCAGGCCGCTGGCGTCGCCCAGCTCGTCGCGGGTGACAAGCCAGGGGCCGATCGGCGCGAAGCCCGGAAAGCTCTTGCCCTTGGTCCACTGACCGCTGTGATCCATCTGGTAGGACCGTTCCGTGAGATCGTTGAACAGGCAGTAGCCGGCGACGTGATCGAGCGCGTCCGCCTCATCGATGTACAACCCGCCTCGCCCGATGACGATGCCGAGTTCGACCTCCCAGTCCCCTTTCTCCGCAGCCATCGGCAGCCGGACCGGATCGTTGGGGCCTGACGGCGCGCAGCCTTTCATGAAAACGGTTGGTTCGCTGGGCAGTGGGAGCCCGACTTCGGCGGCGTGATCGGTGTAGTTGAGCCCCACGCAGATGATCTTGCCCGGCCGGCCGATCGCGGGACCATAGCGTACGGGCTGCGCAATGACCGGGAGCGAAGCCGTGTCGATCGCGGCGAGAGCCGCCAGCCCTTCCGGCAAAAGGACGTCGCCCGCAAGATCGGCGACATGACCGGAAAGGTCTCT
This sequence comes from Novosphingobium sp. UBA1939, assembly GCF_002336885.1. NCBI lineage: Bacteria > Pseudomonadati > Pseudomonadota > Alphaproteobacteria > Sphingomonadales > Sphingomonadaceae > Novosphingobium > Novosphingobium sp. UBA1939. The sequence continues at coordinate 1,107 of NZ_DDFB01000005.1, forward strand.
CAGCAGCCCTTCGCTATCGATCACCGCGGGCCGTTCGCGGCCTGCTTCTCCAACTCGGGCCAGTTTCATCCACACTTCCTTTCGATGCCGGGCGCTTCTTTCGCCGCCGGACGCGGCCGAGGTATTGGCGGATCGAGCGATTGCTTGGACATTCTTAGCGGCGAACGTGAATCAGGAGCCGCCAGCCTGCTTCGCTGCCGTGTATGCGCGCTTCCGCGTTGGCCTTGAAGGCAAGCCGGCGGTCTTTGGTCAGAAACTGCCAAAAGGGCGCAATCCGGGCCAATCGCAAGACACCATGGTCAAGCAATACCGCAGAAGAACCTGGGCGGGATTGGCCTGCCGCCGATTCTGGAACCTGAAATGATCGCACAGACAAGCCATACCTTGCGGGCAAACGGCATTCGGCAAAACTACATCGATGCCGGCGACGGCCCGCCGGTGGTGCTCCTGCACGGTTTTCCAGAAACGAATTTCGCCTGGCGGTTCCAGATTCCCGTTCTTGGCGAGCTCCATCGCGTGATCGCGCCGGATCTTCGGGGCTATGGCGAGACCGACAAGCCGGCTGCCGGATATGACAAGCGGACCATGGCCCGCGATCTCGCGGCGCTGCTCGACACGCTGGGCATCGGGAAAATCGCGTTGGTTGGCCACGATCGGGGCGCGCGGGTGGCAACGCGTTTTGCCAAGGACTATCCCGAACGCGTCGACCGTCTCGTGGTGATGGACAATGTGCCGACCCGCATCGTCGCGCGCGAGATCAACGCCGAAATTGCCAAGGCCTATTGGTTCTTTCTGTTCCACCTCATTCCGGACCTTCCGGAAACGCTGATCGCCGGCAAGGAAGAACAGTGGCTCCGCTGGTTCTTTTCGGACTGGGCCTATGACCCCTCGGCAATCTCGGGCGATGCCTTCGATACTTACGTGCGTGCCTACCGCGCGCCGGGCGCCGTGCGCGGCGCCATGGCGGACTATCGGGCCAACGCCGAGGATGTCGCGCAGGATCTTGTCGACGCCGACGTCAAGATCGCCTGTCCCACGCTTGCACTATGGGGCGCGGATTTCGGGGCGGTCGGCAAGATGTTCGACATGCCGAAAGTCTGGGCGGAGATGGCCGACAATCTCCGCGCGGTGCCGATCGAGCGCTGCGGCCATCTGCCGCACGAGGAGCGGCCGGAAGCGGTGAATGCGCTCCTCCTTGAATTTCTCCAGGGCTGGCAAGGCTGAGCCATGGCCAGGATCGATCCCGCGCCGTCCGCCGTCTCTCCGCCAGCAGCCTCTGCACCGGACTTGATCGCCGAACTCGGAGCGATCGTCGGAAGCCGGTATATCCTGACCGGCGAGCGGGAGACCCGGCGTTACCGCACCGGCTTCCGCTTCGGCGGCGGCAAGGCGCTTGCCGTGGTCCGGCCCGGCAGCCTTGTGGAGCTCTGGCGCGCGGTGAATGCCTGCGCGCGAGCACGCACGATCATGATCGTCCAGGCAGCGAATACCGGCCTGACCGGCGGCTCGACGCCGGACGGCGACCGCTATGACCGCGATGTGGTCATCATCAGTACGACGCGGCTCGACGGCATCCAGCTCGTCCGCGACGGCAAGCAGGTCATTTGCCTTCCAGGTTCACGCCTGTTCGAGCTCGAGGACATCGTGGCTGGGATCGGCCGCGAACCGCATTCGCGGATCGGCTCGTCCTGCATCGGCGCGTCCGTGCTCGGCGGCATCTGCAACAACTCCGGCGGCGCGCTGATCCACCGTGGCCCCGCCTATACGCAGATGGCGCTCTACGCCCGGATCGAAGCAGACGGCTCGGTGCGACTGGTCAACCACCTCGGCGTGAGCCTTGGCGTCGAGCCCGAGGCCATGCTGGCACGGCTGGATGCCGGCGAGATTGCGGAGAGCGATATCGTCGACGACGCGACCCGCGTCTGCTCCGATCGGCATTACCAGGATCATGTCCGCGAAGTGGATGCGGACACGCCGGCGCGCTTCAACAACGATCCCCGGCACCATTTTGAAGCGTCGGGCAGCGGAGGCCATGTGGTCGTGTTCGCGGTGCGGCTCGATACCTTTCCGAAGGAAGAGGCCATCGCCGATTTCTATATCGGCACCAACGATCCCGCGGAGCTGACGGCGATTCGGCGCGTGATCCTGAAGAGCTTCACCTCGCTTCCGATCCAGGGGGAGTATATCCATCGCTCGGCGTTCAGGCTGACCGCATCGTATGGAAAGGATACGTTCCTTGCGATCCGGTATCTCGGCGCCAAATACCTCCCGGGCCTGTTCGCGCTGAAGGCGCGGTTCGACGCGTTCTGCGCCAGACTGCCCTGGGCGCCCCACGATCTCTCCGACCGGATCATGCAGACGGTCGCGACGCTTTTCCCTCAGCATCTTCCGGAACGGATGCGCGATTTCGACAACCGGTTCGAGCATCACCTCATCCTGAAAATGGGCGGCCGCGGTATCGAGGAGGCCCGCACCCTGCTCGCCCAGGCGTTCCCCACCGCCCAAGGCGCCTATTTCGAATGCACGAAGGACGAGGGCGATCGCGCCTTCCTGCACCGTTTCGCGGTGGCCGGCGCTTCCATCCGCTATCGCGCGCTCCATCGGGACACGATCACCGATATCGTCGCGCTCGATGTCGCGTTGCGCAGGAACGACGACGAATGGGACGAACACCTCCCTGCCGAACTCGCGAAGCAGATCGTGGGGGTGAGCTATTGCGGGCATTTCTTCTGCCACGTCTTCCACCGCGACTATCTGGTGAAGCAGGGGCACGATCCGGTGGCGTTCGAACAGGCGATGCTGGCGTTGCTCGATGCACGCGGTTCGGAATATCCCGCCGAGCACAATGTCGGGCACCTCTATCCCGCAAAGGCGGCGCTCGCGCGGCATTACCGGGAGCTTGATCCGACAAACAGCCTGAATCCCGGCACGGGCCATCTCTCGCGCAACGCGGATTGGGCCTGACGCAGCCCGTCCAGCCGCGACCCAAACCGCAGGATAACGCAAAAGTGCACGGGATAGGACAATATGAGAGCCGCGACCGCTGTTAGGTTCCGGGGACATCTCAATCAGGAGTGCCTCAACGATGACCGCATCCCGCACGCAAGAGCCAACCGTTGTCCTCGTGCATGGCGCATGGGCCGATGGTTCCAGCTGGCAGCGCGTGATTCCGATCTTGCTCGACAAGGGGCTGTCTGTCGTTGCCGTGCAGAACCCGACCAGTTCACTCTCCGATGATGTCGCGGCCACGACGCTCGCACTCAACGCGATTTCGGGACCGGTCGTGCTTGTCGGCCACAGCTGGGGCGGTGCGGTAATCACGCAGGCCGGCACCGATCCCAAGGTGAAGGCGCTGGTATTTGTGGCGGCCTTCGCCCCCGCGGCGGGTGAAACCGTTGGCGAACTGGTCGGAAAATACCCGAATCCACCCGCGCTTGCCAAAATCACCGATGATGGAAACGGAAACCTGAAGCTCAGCGCGGCCGGATGGATCGAGGACGTAGGCCACGACCTCCCCGAGACCGAGGCGCGTGTACTGGCAGTGCTCCAGCCCCCGCTGCCGGCCGCCACGTTCGGCGAGAAGGTCACGCAGGCAGCGTGGGAAACGCGGCCGAACTGGTACATCGTATCCGGCGACGATCGCGTGGTCAGCGTTGATCTGCAACGCGAATTTGCTGACCGGATGAAAGCGATCTCGTCTGAACTGCGGGCCGGCCACCTTTCCCTGCTGTCGCAACCCCAGGCGGTTGCCGATGTGATCATTCAAGCTGTCGAGCAAGTCGCACAGGCGGAAAATCCCGGCATGGCGTGATGGTGGTGGCTAGCCGGACCTGTACCCCGCACTAGGCACAAGGTACGGGAGCGAACCAGCCAATCTGCCGTTCGCTCCCGTAAAGACTCAGGCTCGTCTGGCGCGGTTGTTCAGTTGCAGGACGGACGCAGCCGCCGCCAGCGCGATCCCAAGCGCGCAAACGGCCGGCCAGCCACCGGTGGTCCAGCCCACCGTCGCTGCCGCAGCGCCGCCGGCGCCGCCGAGGAACATCAGGCCCATGAAAATGGTGTTGAGGCGGGCACGCGCTTCGGGGCGCAATGCGAACACGATATGCTGGTTGGATACGAGCACGCTCTGCACGGCAAAATCCAGCAGGATACATCCGGCCACAAGCCCGATGATCGACGGCCACAGACCGAAGATCGTCCAGGCGGCGACCGTCAGCAGCGTGCCGGCAAGGATGACCTTGCGGGGGCCGCGCTTGTCCGCAAAACGACCGGCAATCGGCGCCGCCAGGATTCCTACCGCGCCCACGATACCGAACAGCCCGGCAACGTCGGCTCCGAGACCGAAGCGCGGCTCTTGCAGCCGCAGCGCGAGGATCGATCAGAACGCGGTGAACGCGGCGAAGAGCAGACCCTGCGTGACGGCGGCAAGACGCAGTTCCCCGAATTCGCGCCACAGGTGAATCAACGAAACGATAAGGCTGCCATAGCTGTGGTCGGTATCGGGATGGCTGCGCGGCAGCGCAAAGGCCATCAGGCCACCGGCGCCGAGCGCGAGAGGGATGCCTAACCAGAACATCTCGCGCCAGCCGGCATGGGCGCCGACAAAGCCTGACAACGTGCGGCTGAGAAGAATGCCGCAAAGCACGCCGGACATAACCAGACCAACGGTGGCGCCTCGCTTTTCCGGCGCGGACAGGTGCGCGGCAAACGGAACGATCTGCTGGGCGACCGTCGAGGCTACACCCAGCACGAGCGATGCCAGGAGAAGCAGCGGAGCGGAAGGAGCCATCGCCGCGCCGGCGAGGGCAAGACCGAGCACGATGAACTGGATCACGATCAGGCGTCGGCGTTCCACCAGATCGCCGAGCGGAACCAGGGCAAAGAGACCGAAGGCATAGCCAAGCTGGGTCGCTGTCGGGACGAGACCCACCAGCCCCCCGGCAAAGTTCTTCTCCATGATCCCGAGCATCGGCTGGTTGTAGTAGATGTTGGCGACGGCCAGACCGGCCGCGATCGCCATGGCGAAGGTCAGCCCCCGTCCGATTGACGCCGGCGCGGCGTCCGCCCTTCCCTGCACAATGGTGCCGACCATAGAAAAATCCTCACGAAAGCGTGCGCAGCGACGGCAGGTTGGATAGATCTGCGCCAACTGGACGATTGACTTGCGGCGGATATAGAGTTGCAGCATTTCTCGCTGTAGTGTTTCATTCGGTTAGGCCAGCATAACGGAAAATGTGGTAATGGAATTGTCCGACCTGGCGGTGTTCGTCGAGGCCGTGCGGGCTGGCAGCCTGGCCGCCGCCGGCCGCCGGCTGGGCATCAATGCGATGGCCGCGTCGCGCCGGCTCGCCGCGCTCGAGACCGAACTGGGCATTCGCCTGGTCCACAGGACAACCCGATCGCTTTCGCCAACCGCAGAAGGAGAGACGTTCCTCCCGCATGCGCAGGCGATGCTGGATGAGCAGGCAAACGCCCTCGCGGCGCTACGACCAAGCACATCCGGTGTCTCGGGCCAACTCCGGGTGACGGTTTCCGCCGCTTTCGGACGCAAGGTTGTCGCGCCGATGATCGCTCCGTTCATGCGCGACAACCCCGAACTGCAGGTTGACCTGCTTCTGACGGACGATCAGGTCGATATCGTCGCGCAGGGCATCGATGTGGCGATCCGGATCGCCAAGCTCCGGGACAATCACCTCGTTGCGCGCCGTCTCGCGGACAATCCGCGCCGGCTTGTCGCCTCGCCCGCCTATCTGCGTTCCGCGGGGACGCCCGGCGTGCTGGCCGCCCTGCCCGACCATGCGTGCCTGCCGGCATCGGGTACTTCGCACTGGGTCTTCAACCGCAACGGAAAGACGGTGCGCCAAAGGGTGACGGGCAGGTTTACGGCAAGCTCGGTCGAGGCGCTGCATCAGGCTTGCCTGGGCGGCCTGGGCATTGCCAATCTTTCGGCCTGGGACGTGGAGGACGATCTGGGCAGCGGTCGTCTCCGGGAAATCCGGCTTGCGGATGCGGAGCCGGAACCCCTGGCGATCTGGGCGGTCTATCCCACAGCACGCATGGTGCCCGCCAAGGTTCGCGCGTTCGTGGACGCGCTAGAGCAAATCCTGCGCCGTTCCCCTCATCAGGCTGCCGATGGCCAGTGTGCCTAACCGTTCGCCCGAGCGACCGAGGGATGCGCAAGCCACGGATAACGCCCGAACAAGGTCACGCGAATGTCGGCGCGGCCTAGAGCTCGATGATGCCTCGGCGCGCGGCGATGGTGACGGCATGGGTGCGATCGGCGGCACCGAGCTTGGAATAGATAACCTTCATGTATCCCTTGATCGTGTCCTCCGAGAGCCCCAGGCGCACCGCGATCTGGCGATTGGAGTTTCCTGTGGCGGCGAGAGTGAGAACCTCTGCTTCCCGCCGTGAAAGCATATCCTCGGTTACATGCAGCGCTATGCCGGTCGCCACCTCGGAGGAGAGATACTTGCCGCCAGCATGAACGCTTCTGATCGTATCCATCAGTTCCTTGCGCATGCTGCTTTTCAACAGATAGCCTGCCGCGCCGGCACGAAGGGCGCGCATGGCCTGGGCGTCTCCGGCATACGTGGTCAGGACGACGATCCGCGATGAAGGGTGGCTCTTTCTCAGCGCCTCGATCGCGGCGACGCCGCCCATGCCCGGCATCTGAAGATCCATGAGCACGATATCCGGCCGGTGCGCTTCGTAGAGAACAAGCGCCTGCTCGCCGGTTTCGGCCTCGGCGACGATATCGAGATCGGCCTGCGTTGCGATAACCGCGCAAACGCCCTCTCGCAGCAGCGGATGGTCGTCGACGATCATTATGCGGATTTTGTCGGACTTGCCCATTTCCGTGCGCTTTCCGTGTCTTCGATTCGGCGAGGCTCGCCCTACTGTCCCAGATCGATGGCGGCGCTATACGAAACTATCGAAGCCGTGCTCGCCTGCGCCTTGCCGGCTGCCAGGGATGCCGATCAGGCGCCGAAGCCGGGGCTGGTCATATACGCTGCTTTAGAAATGGTCACGCCGGACGTAAAGGGTGGTGCCGATGACGGAGTGGGGCCATCGCGGTTGCTTCCCCGCTCACGATCTTTCGCCGCTACTTCGGGAGGAGCCATCCCGCAGGCCCCGTTTCCGGAACCAGTCCCACTGCGTTTGATAAGCGACCCGTGCGGGCACGCGCAGGTGGACCTGGGTTCCGTTTGTTCCATTGGCGGTGAACCGCAGCTTTCCGCCGATGCGGCCTGCCCGCTCCCACATGCCCTGCAAGCCGTAATGGCCCCGACGCCCGCCAGACGCGAGGATGGCGGGAGCGATGCCGACGCCATTGTCACCGACGAAAATGTCAAGCGCGAGCACCCGGTACCGCAGTTCGACCGCGATATGGGCGGCCTTTGCATGCTGCTCGGCATTGGCGATCGCTTCGCCGACGATCGCGAGGATTTCATCGGCCACCGGCGCGCATATGGGGCGCCGATAGCCACTGATGCGCAGGACGGCGCGATCTTCGGCCAGGGAAGCCATGCGGCTTTCGAGACTACCCGGATCCGATGCCCGCAAATCGAGAACCCGTTCGCGACTTGCGATCATGAGGTCATCGCCGCGCTCCAGCGCCCGCTCTAGCATGCCGCGCGCGGCCGTGTTTGAGGGCGTGATCTCCGCCACTGCCTGGAAGCGCATCATGAGACCTTGCAGCCCTTGCAACAGTGTGTCGTGAAGCTCCCGCGCGATGCGCTCCCGCTCCTCTACCTGGACCTCAACGCGGCGCCGGGTCCGGTCTGCGGCGGCGCGGGAACGCCAGCGCACGAGCACGATCACGAACAGGAACAACGCCGTCACCAACAGCGCCCGAAACCACCATGTCTGATAGAAATAAGGCTTGATGTAGAAGTCGAGTGCCGCCCCTTGCTCGTTCCACACGCCATCGCCGTTCGCCGCGATCACCTGGAAACGGTATGCGCCCGGGGCGAGGTTGCCGTAATTGGCCTGCCGCCGCTCACCGGCGTCGACCCATTCCTGGTCGAAGCCGACAAGGCGATAGCGGAACTTGTTTGCCGCTGGATCGGTGAAGCTCAAGGCGGTGTAATCGATCGTGATCCGATCGGTCCCCGGCGGAAGAGACTGGCTCGTGCCGTCGGCACCGCTTTCCAGCGCGATGACACGATCGTCAGCGACCATGTTGCGAATGACCACGGGCGGCGGGATCGAGTTGTGGACAAGCTTGCGTGGATCGATCCACGCCAGACCGCGGTTCGTCGCCAGCCACAACAGACCGTCGCGATCCTCGACGATATCGTTCATGTCGTACCAGTTGGACCGCGCGCGCAACCCCTGGTCGCGGCCATAGACGAAGGCCGTAAGGCGTTGGGCCGGATTGAGAAAGGCTGCGTCGAGATCGGCGGAACGCACTTTTGCGATGCCTTGGCCGGTAATCAGCCAGGTCGATCCATCGGCGCGTGGCAGGATGCCGGTGACGTTAGCCAGAAAGGGATGCGCCCGATCGTCGATCGTGGCGAACCGGGCGCCGTCATATCGGGCAAGGCCATGCTCTCCCCCGATCAGCAGCCCGCCGGGAATCGGCACGACGGTCTTGATGAAACCGACCGGGATGTTCCGCCCCTGCCAGATTTTCGATATGCGTTCCTGCCGGCGTACCGTGAGCGCGCTCAACGCCTGATAGGACAGGATATCGCTCCCTCCCAGATTCCGCATGAGCATCGCATGACCGAGCGCTTCCGCGCTGTCCGCGACCTCGCTGACCTTTCCCGCATGCAAGCGATACGTACCGTAGGCCGATATGAGCCAGTCACCATTGCCTTCGGATACGCAGGCCGTGGGCGTCGCTCCCTCCGGCGCGAAGAGCGTTCTGGATATGCCATGCCGCGAAATCAACATCAGGCCTTTCGAGCTGACGACAAGAACATTGCCTTCATGGTCGCTGCATATGTTGAAGATGATGCCCCAGTTGGGCGCCACCATTTCTGTGCGGATCGGATTTCCGTGGATGCGGTACAGCCCTTTGGGCGTGCCGAACAGAAAGGTGCCTTCGCGCCCGATCGGGACAAATCCGGTATTCGTCGTCGGGAAGCTGGACACGAGGTGGACGTCGATTGCCGAAAACCGGTCAAGCCCGTTCGGGCTGCCGACCCAGACGTTGCCTTCGCGATCCTGGAAGGGAGCCAATGACAGCGGACCGAGCACGTCCCGGAGGACTTGCACGGTGGGCCTCGATGTGTCTCCGCGCTCCAGGCGTTGCAACGTTTCGGGTAGCAACCGGATGATTCCCCGCTCCTGCCCCGTCACCCAGAGCCGGCCATCGCGGTCGAACAGCAGTCTGCGGCCAATGTACCCCGTCGTTCCCGGGGTGAGCCTCATGGCGCCTCCCCGGCCGTCAAGACGCCGCAGGCTGTCGTTGTCGATGATCCAGATGTTTCCGGATCTGTCCTTGCCCAAACCGACGGAGACACCTCCGCGGGCGTTCAGCCGGACAAAGCGGCCCGCCGCGGGATCAAAGCGGTGGATCGAGTCGCTCAGCGCGATGATGATAGTGCCATCGCGGTCGGCGATCATATCCTGGGTGTGCTCGTCTGGAAGATCCACGCCCGAGTTGAACACATGCCACTTGCCTGCCTTGTAGTATCGCAGGCGCTGGCTGTTCGAACTTTCGGAGGCGACCCAGATCGCCCCGTCCGAACTTTGCACGATCGCGACCACCGAGCCCCGCGGCGTTCCTTCATTGCGCCCCTGCAGCCTGCCATGCCGATAGACCGCCACGCCGCCGTAGTCATAGCCGACCCACAGGTCACCGTTGCGGGCGGTCAGCAAGGCGGTAACCTGCAACGATCGCGCGGGATCGCCTTCCTGCGCTTCGATATGCTCGAACCGGACCCCGTCGAAGCGATACAGGCCGGTTGCCGTGCCCAGCCAGATGAAACCGTCAGGGGTCTGCGCGATGGCAACGACATTGGCGGGAGCGCCTTCGGCAATCGACCATTTCACATGCCGCATCTCGGTGGTCGGCACGGTAAAATCGAGCGCCTGTCCGGCGCGGGGGGTAACGATCATCATCCCGAACAGCAAGGCCAAGAAGGCCAGCCGATAGCGGCTTGCAAGCAGATCAAACACCGGGCGCAAAGAGATCATCGGCGATAATATCCCGCTCCCCTGCCAATCACCAACTCTATCTTGCAGCGAACGACAATGGGCACGCAACGAACACCGCGCGGCAGCCGGGATGCGTCGATCAACGAGGTGGGCTCATCCGCACTTTGGCAGCCTACTTTCCAAGCCCAAAGATCGCGGGATTGAGCGCCGAAGACAGCAACAGGCCGATGCCGATGCTGACGGTCAACACGAACGCGGAGATCAGCGCAGCGGCGCTGGCCGCCAGCAAGGCGGCGGGAGCGGCAGGTCCTGCGAGCATGATATCCAGTGCGCCGATCAGCCCGCGAAAGGCATAGGAGCCCGGCACCATCGCTACAACGCTGGGAAAGGCCAGCGCCGAAGAGGGGGTGCCAAGCCGGCGCCCGACCAGCCGTGCGAGGACACCGGCAAGAGTGGCGCCAGCCAGGGTCGCGATGGCGATGTCGCTGCCCAGCATCATCAGCGCCGTGCGCAATCCATGGGCGAGAGCGCCGGTCAGCATAATCGTCGGAACCGCCCCGCGCGGTGCGCCGAACAGGATCGCGAAGCCGAAAGCGGCGATGCTGGAGAACAGCAGGTCCCATGCCAGCCCGAGATTCGGCGTGTTCAGCGTGACCGGAAGATGCACGCCCACCGCCAGACTCGTGGCGGCCAGCCCCGTGGCTATCGCGATAACGGTGATGGCGCCATTGGCGATCCGGGCCAGCCCGATCGCGGCGTGCCCCTGCATCAGATCGCGCACGCCGTTGATCAGGGGAACTCCCGGGACCAGAATCATGCCTGCCGCAACCAGAGCGAGCGTAGGGTCCGCGCCACTCGGGCGCGACGCGAGCACAGCGGTCATGCCACTAATGGTCGCCGTTATTCCCGCTGCGGCGGCAGGCCCGACACGTAACCGGGGTAACACGCGCCGCAGCACGGTACTGACTGCGCCGGCAAGGAAAGCCGCGCCGACGACCGGCAAGGTGGCGCTAAAAAGGCGGGCGAGCGCCGCCGCCGTGCCTGCCACCGCCAATATCGTCAGCCACCCCGGATAAGCGGGCCGGGCTTTGGCGATCACGCTAAGGCGGGCATCGGCCGCTTCCAGTTCCAGCGTGCCCGCTTCAATCGCGGTCGCGACCTCCTCCAGCGCGACGAGGCGACCGGCGTCGATCCCCATCACGCCCAACGCGTGGCCAATGCGGGTACGATAGACTTGATCGTTTCCCAACATCAGCAGCAGGCGTTCGCTGCCGAGAAACAACTCGGCTGCGAAATCCTGCCGTTCGGCAAGCGCCTCGACGCGCCGGCGGACATGCTCGCTGTCCGCTCCTGCTTCCAGCAGCAGGCGCGCGAGGAGCAACAACACGTGGGCGGCAGCATCGAGGCGGTTTGTGTCAGGCATCGCTATTTAGGCCAGCCCATATGCGGATGCGGCATACCATTGGAGCGTCTCATTCAGGCGCCCGCCAAGCCGTGGCCGACCATGTCGAGCGGGCGGATGGTGTTGTCGAAAAGCGCTGCGTCCACCTTGCCGGAAGCGAGCGCGGCTGCGCGCAGCGTGGTGCCGTCGGCGATCGCCTTTTCGGCGATATGCGCGGCATTCTGGTATCCGATCACCGGCGACAGCGCGGTGACCAGCATCACGCTGCCCTCGACGTAGGACTGGATCTTGTCGCGCAGGATTTCGGTCCCCTCGACCGAGAACTCCCGGAACCGGTCGCACCCATCGGCGAGGATGTGAATCGAGTGCAACACGTTGTTGATGATCACCGGCCGCATCGCGTTGAGCTCGAAATTCCCCTGGCTGCCGGCGAAGGCGACGGCGCTATCGTTGCCAAGAACCTGGATGGCGATCATGACCATCGCCTCGCACTGGGTAGGGTTGACCTTGCCCGGCATGATCGACGAGCCGGGCTCGTTGTCGGGCAGCTTCAATTCGCCCAAGCCGCAGCGTGGACCGGAGGCGAGCCAGCGCATGTCGTTGGCGATCTTCATCAGCGCGACAGCCAGGCCGCGCAGCCCCGCGGAGGCCCTCACCATCGCGTCAAGCGAACCCTGCGCGGTGAACTTGTTGGGCGCCGTGATGAACGGCTTGCCCGTAAGCGCGGCGATCGTCGCCGCGACGTCCTGGGAGAAGCCGGACGGAGCGTTGAGCCCGGTGCCGACCGCCGTGCCGCCCACCGCCAGTTCGTAAAGCCCGGCGCGGCTTTCCTCGATCGCGGCGATGCAGGCGCGAATCTGCCCGGCCCAGCCGTGCCATTCCTGGCCGACTGTCAGCGGTACCGCGTCTTCCAGATGGGTGCGGCCGATCTTGACAATGTCGATCCAGCCATCGGCCTTGCGCTCGATCACCTCGGCCAACCGGGTAACGGCAGGCAGCAGTTCGGCGTCGATCGCGAGGACGGTCGCGATGTGCATCGCGGTGGGGAAGGTGTCGTTGGACGACTGGCCCATATTGACGTCGTCGTTTGGCCCAACCGGATGCTGGCTGCCGAGCGTGCCGCCGAGCAACTGGATTGCCCGGTTCGACAGCACCTCGTTGACGTTCATGTTCGACTGGGTGCCGGAACCGGTCTGCCACACGTAAAGCGGGAAATGCTCGTCGAGTTTGCCGGCGATCGCCTCGTCCGCCGCCCGTACGATCGCGTCGCGTTTCCAGTCAGGCAGGCGGCCGGCGGCTGAATTCACCAGCGCACAGGCTTTTTTTACATAGCCGTAGGCGTGGTATACGTCCTTGGGCATGCGGTCGCCGCCAATGTTGAAGTGGTGAAGAGACCGTTCTGTCTGCGCACCCCAATAGCGATCGGCAGCGACGCTGACCGTGCCCATGCTGTCGAATTCCTCGCGCATACCGCTGGCGTTGATGCCAATCGCAATCGCCTGGACGGTTGGTATCTCGGTCAATGCAACGCTCCCTTCTTGGCGGCGAATTGCGTGAGGGTTCTGCGGCAGGCTCGCGATCTCCGTCATGGGATCCGCCCTTGAGCCCAGACTGCCCGCAAAACGATCGAGCCGCCAAGCTACCGGCGTCGCCCTCGATCCATCTTGTCGAATTGCGCTGATTTTTGGACGGGTAGTCCTCGCTGCAAAGCCTGTCCGCGTGGTCTTGGGACTTGTTGCAAAGGCGTGATCAGCCGATCACACTCGGCAACTAATGGATAAATGATCCCATTGGCATCCATCCTGTGCAAGCCTGACGGCCGGAAGTGCGGCTATCCATCGGATCGCTTCGCCGCTGAATAATCGATTTTTCGCAGGCGCTTGCCGAATACCCTGAGGCTGGCGCATCAATCCCGGTAGGTTACGGAGAATACCGTCATGTCCAAACAGACGATCGCAGATCTGGTCGCCGCCACGCTCGCCGACGCCGGCGTCGAGAGAATTTGGGGGGTCACGGGAGACAGCCTCAACGGATTGAACGAAAGCCTTCGACGGCTGGGCGCGATTCAATGGATGATGACGCGCCACGAGGAGGTGGCGGCCTTCGCCGCGGGCGCCGAAGCCGGCCTTACCGGCAAGCTGGGCGTTTGTGCAGGGTCGTGCGGGCCGGGCAATCTCCACCTCATCAACGGGCTGTTCGACTGCCATCGCAACCATGTGCCCGTGCTGGCGATCGCGGCGCATATCCCATCGTCGGAGATAGGCCTGGGCTATTTTCAGGAAACGCATCCGCAAGAGCTGTTCCGAGAGTGCAGCCACTTCGTGGAGCTCGTCAGCAACCCCAAGCAAATGCCGGAGGTGCTTCACCGCGCCATGCGGGCCGCGATCGGAAAGCAAGGCGTCGCTGTCGTGGTGATCCCGGGCGACGTCGCGCTCGCGGAGGCACCCGCCGGGGCCGCGACCGTCTTCCCGGTGCTACGGCCCCCACGGCTGCTTCCGCATCCGTCGGATATCGACCAGCTCGTCGCGCTGCTCGACGAATCGCGAGCAACCGCGCTGCTGTGCGGCAGCGGCTGCGCCGGTGCTCATGACGAAGTCGTCGCGCTGGCAGACAGGCTCGGTGCCCCGGTCGTTCATGCGCTGCGCGGCAAGGAGCATGTCGAATGGGACAACCCTTTCGATGTCGGCATGACCGGTCTGATCGGTTTTTCATCGGGCTATCACGTCATGGAAAACTGCGACACGCTGCTCATGCTCGGCACCGATTTTCCCTACCGCAACTTCTATCCCGAAAGCGCCAGGATCATCCAGATCGATCGGGACCCCTCGCAACTGGGCAAGCGGGCTCCCCTTGCCTTGGGGATCGTAGGTGATGTCGGTGAAACGGTCCGCCAGTTGTTGCCGCGGTTGGAGCGTCGTGAAGATAGAACGTTCCTGACCCGATCGCTGGAACACTATGCCAGCGCTCGCAAGGGGCTCGATAGCCTCGCCACCCCTGACAAGCCCGGCCGACCGGTCCACCCGCAATACATCGCCAAGCTGGTCAGCGATCTCGCGGCCGACGATGCGATCATCACGGCCGACGTCGGGACGCCCACCGTGTGGGCCGCGCGGTATCTCAAGATGACGGGGAAGCGGCGCCTGCTCTTTTCGGGCAATCACGGCTCGATGGCAAACGCCCTGCCCCAGGCGATGGGGGCGCAGGCCGCCTTCCCCGATCGGCAGGTCATTTCTCTCTCGGGAGACGGCGGGTTCGCCATGTCCATGGGTGATTTTCTGAGCCTTGCGCAACTGGGTCTGCCCGTGAAGGTCATCGTGTTCGACAACAGCCTGCTGGGCTTTGTCGCGATGGAACAAAAAGCGGGCGGTTTCCTTGACGTGAACGTACAGCTGCACAACCCGGACTTTGCCGCGATCGCCGAGGCGTGCGGTGTCCTGGGCCTCCGCGTCGAGGATTCCGACGCGCTCGAGCCCGCCCTGCGCCGTGCCCTGGCGCACCCCGGGCCGGCTTTGGTCGATGTGCGAACCGCACCCCAGGAACTGGCGATGCCGCCCGCGATAAAACTCGAGCAGGCAAAGGGTTTCAGCCTTTATATGCTCAAAGCGATCATCAGCGGTCGCGGCGACGAGATCATCGAGCTTGCCCGGACCAATCTGCGCTAGTCGATGACAGGGCGACAGTATCAGGAGTCCGTTTCAGCCCCGAATTCCGCAGCGAGGATTTCCGCCCGGCAAGGCCCGAAGCCGATCGGCACGAAGCCATCGGCCCGGGCCTTGCCGCCGAAGGCGATCTCGTCGCCGTCGATCAGGAACGAACGCTCCTCGCCGCCCGGCAGCGTGATCGGCGCTTTGCCGCCACGCGTGATTTCCATGAGGCTGCCGAAGCCCGAGGGTTCGGCTGTCGACAGGGTGCCGGTGCCGAGCAGATCCCCTGGGTTGAGGTTGCAGCCGTTGACCGTGTGATGGGCGACCATCTGGGCTGCGGTCCAATACATCGCGCGCGCATCGCTCAGGCTCAACCGATGAGCGGCAAGCCCCCGCTCGCGCATCGCGCGTGAGCTGAGCGTCACTTCTAGCTCGATCGCAAAGGCTCCGTTTGCCTGGTCGTTCTCGTCCCAGAGGTAGGGAAGCGGGCGAGGATCGCCTTCGCGGCGCGCGGCCTGGGCAACGCGAAAGGGCTCAAGCGCCTCCATGGTCACGATCCACGGCGAAATGGTGGTCTGGAAGTTCTTCGAGAGAAACGGACCGAGCGGCTGGTATTCCCACGCCTGGAAATCGCGGGCCGACCAATCGTTGAGGAGGCTGATACCGGCGATATGCCGGTGCGCATCCCCGATTGCGACCGGCGCGGCGAGCCGATTGCCCGTGCCGATCCAGACCCCGAGTTCGAGTTCAAAGTCCATCCTGGCCGTCGGCTCGAAAAGTGGCCTGCCATCGTCAAGGGGGGGCCGCTGCCCTACGGGGCGAACCACCGGGTCGCCCGACAGCCGGATCGACGACGCGCGGCCGTGATAACCGATCGGGATCCACTTATAGTTGGGAAGCAAGGGTGTGTCGGGGCGGAACAGCCTTCCGATATTCGTGGCGTGGTGGATGCCGACATAGAAGTCGGTGTAGTCGCCGATCCGCGCCGGTAGATGCAGGCGGCATTGGTCCGCTTCATGGAGATGCGCGCGCACGGCCGCTTCGTGGCGGGGATCGGACAGCAGCGCGGAAAGCGCCTGACGAAGCGTCCGCCGTTGCTCCGCCGGCAGTGCGAGCAGATCGTTGAGCGCCGGTGATGCAAGCACCCCATTCGGCGTTGCCGGCAGAAGAGGGGCGATCGCGCGCAGGTCGACGATCGAATCGCCTATCGCTGCACCCGGTCGCGGATCCTGGCCTTTGGGCGAGAAGACGCCGAATGGCAGGTTCTGGATCGGGAAGTCGGGGTGGCCTTGGGCGCTTTGCACCCAGCTCGTGCGCGCGGGATCGTGCGTTTCGTCGATCATCGCCGTCATGCGATCCGTGCCTTGGGAAAGCCCGCCCAGACCCCGTCATAGTCAAGCTGCGCGCTGGCGGAGGCGTGCGCGGTCGGACGATATGGCCAGCAGCTCTCGACCATGAAGGCCATGGTGTTTTCGATCTTGTGCGGCTTCAATTCAGCTTCGCTTGCGCCTTTCCAGCTCGCCACGTCCGGACCATGCCCCGTCATCAGGTTGTGCAGGCTGATGCCGCCAGGTGCGAAACCATCGGCCTTGGCGTCATACGCGCCACGGATTAGCCCCATCGCCTCCGACATGACGTTGCGGTGGAACCAGGGCGGCCGGAAGGTGTCCTCCGCCACCATCCAGCGCGGCGGAAAAATCACGAAATCGGCATTGGCACGCCCTGGCACGTCCGACGGCGAAGTCAGCACGGTGAAGATCGACGGGTCCGGATGGTCGAAGCTTACCGTCCCGATTGTGTTGAAGCGGGCAAGGTCGTAGCGGTACGGTCCCAGATTTCCGTGCCAGGCGACGACATCGAGCGGCGAGTGGTCGAGTCGGGTAACCCACAGGTTGCCCAGATATTTCTGGATGACCTCGACGGGCTCGTCGCTGTCCTCGAACCAGGCCTCTGGTGTCTCGAAATCGCGGGGGTTGGCGAGGCCGTTGGAACCTATTGGCCCAAGGTCAGGCAGGCGGAACAGGGCACCGAAATTCTCGGCAAGATAGCCCCTCGCCTGGCCATCGGGCAGGAGGACGCGGAAGCGCACGCCGCGCGGCACCAACGCGATTTGGCCGGGCGTCAGGTCGATCCGGCCGAGCTCGGTCAGAATCGTAAGCCGGCCCATTTCGGGAATGACCAGCAATTCGCCATCGGCATCGACAAAGACCCGATCGTGCATGTCGCGATTGGCGGCGTAGATATGGAAGGCGACGCCCTCGAGCTGCTCGGGGGCGCCATTGCCGAGAATCGTCACAATGCCGTCGATGAAATCGGTAGGATTTTCCGGAAGCGACTGCGGACTCCAGCGCAGCCGGTTCGGCGCAAGCGGCCCCGCCGATGGCGCAGCCACGAACAGCGGCGCGCCGGCATAGGGCGCAAACGGGCGGTGATCGGCGCTCGGCCGAAGCCGATAGAGCCAGGAGCGGCGGTTTTCATTGCGAGGCGCGGTAAAGGCGGTGCCCGACAACTGCTCCGCATAGAGGCCGAAGGCAGGGCGCTGCGGGGAATTGCGCCCCACGGGCAGCGCACCGGCGACCGCCTCGGTCGAGACATGGTTTCCGAAACCCGGAATATAGCCGGCGTTCGATTGCGCGCTCATAGCCTTGTCTCCTTCGCCTGAAGAATCTGGCGACCTTCATCTGTGGACGTCTCTCTGGCAGAGTTGGGAACGATTGGCCTGACAGACAGCTCCGACGGCTTATCGATGAGTCCGACAATCGGTGGCCGGTGGATTGCAAGCCGTCCCACGACCCGCTCTTGTCCGTCCCGGGACATCGACAGGAGAGATGAGACGTGCCGATCAGGACCCACGGGCACGGCCCGATCCGGGCCATTGCAATCCATGGCTGGTTCAACGACCACGCGGCGTTCGAAGCCCTGCTCCCGGCGCTCGATGCCGAGCGGTTTACCATCGCCCTTCCCGACGTGCGCGGCTATGGGGCGCGGCGCGGATCCGACGGTCCCTACACTGTCGCGACAATGGCTGAAGACGCGATCGCGGCAGCGGATGCGCTCGGCTGGGAGCGCTTTTCGGTCATCGGCCATTCGATGGGCGGCAAGGCCGCGCTGCGCGCCGCGGTCGTCGCGCCGGGCCGTGTCGAGCGCATCGTTGGGATAACGCCGGTCTGGGCCGGCCCCGCCCCGTTCGATACCGAAACGTTCGCCTTCTTCCGCGGGGCCGCCGACGATATCGCCACCCGACAGGCCATCCTCGACATCACGACGGGCGAACGATTGCCGCTCGCCTGGCTCAGGAAAGGCGCGGAACGCTCGGTCACTATCAGCAACCGCGATGCTTTCGCCGCCTATCTTGAATCCTGGGCGGGGGACGATTTTGCCGCCGAGGCGGCCGGGATCGAAGTGCCGGTGCTGGTAATCGGGGGCGCACATGACCGAGGCGTCCCCGAAGACGTGATCCGTTCGACCTGGCTTGCCGCGCTCAAGCAGGCGCGGATTGTCGTGCTACCCAGCGCTGGTCATTACCCGATGGACGAGTGCCCGCTCATTCTGGCGCGCGAGATCATCGGGTTTCTCGACACCAGCCAATCCCGCTGAGAGAGAGCAAAGGCAAACCCCCGGCGGCTTCTTGCGCGAACCGCCGGGAATATCGCTTCATGCGACGGCGAAAGTCTGACGGCGATACTCGCTCGGAGAAACCGCCATGTGCTGGGCGAAGAAACGGGTAAAATTGCTGTGCGCGCCAAAGCCCAGCTCGTCGGCCACCTCGACCAGCGAGCGTTCGCTGGTCGAGAGCCAGCGCATCGCCGCCGACATGCGGATATGATCGATATAGTGGCGCGGCGAAGCCCCGACGCAGCGACGGAACTGCTCGAAGAAATGCGAGCGTGACAATCCAACCGTCCGCGCGATTTCGTCGATCCTCGGATTCTCGTGGGCATGTTCGTGGATGTAAAGAAGCGCCTTGCGGATGCGGAAGTCGATCGGACGCCCTCCCTTCGCAACCGTCGCGGCTTCCGGGGCGATATAGGCGGCGACCACAGCATCGATCAGTCCCATAAGCGGCTGCTCGCGGTCCTCCACGCTGTCGCATAGCCCCCGCGATATGGCGCCGGCGAGCCGCTGGGCGGCGAGCTGGACGGCCGAGGTCATGCGCTCGAGGATATTGGGGAAGACAAGACCGCTGCGCAGGCCCTGGGCCTCGAGCATGCGGTCGATCCAGCCCTGCTCGATCACGAGCGACAGGATCATGGTCGGCTCACCGTCGTTGGCAAGTTTCAGGTGCGGAACCCAGGGATTGAACAGGATGACGCTCGACCGGTCGAGCGGGAGATCGGTGGTGCCGGTGCGAAAGGTGGTCTCCGCGCCATCTAGCATGAACAGCATGTTGAACTGCTGATGGGCATGCTCGACGAGCGCGCGATCGGTTACGTTGACGGTTGCGCGACCGAAATCTCCGGTGACGATCCAGATCGGCGTCTCCTGATGCATAGCGACAATCCTCTCGTATCTGTTTTCAATGGTTCCCGCCGTGCCTATCGTCCGGGACGCGGTTGGTCGGGAAAGATCGCGTCAGCCCGGCATCTCGGCATGGCGGCCGCGCAAACCGTCGATCGACAAGCGCCCGCCGCCTACGACAAACACGTGGAAGAGGCCGCCCAGGATCGCCAGGTTCTTCATGAAATGGGTGAGTTCCTCCCGATCGCCGAAATCGTTGTGGAAGGCGAGCGCGGTCGCGAGCGTGAACAGTGCGAGGAGCATCGCCATAGCGCGCGTCCGGTAACCGAACAGGAACAAGGTTCCGGCGCCCAGTTCGCAGGCAAGCGAGAGGCCGAAGCCAAGCGTCGGAAATGGCAGGCTGTGGCCGATCATGTCGATCACCGCGCCCGGATGACCGAGCTTGCGGTATCCGCTCCACAGGAACAGGGCGGCGATGAGCGCGCGCCCGGCAGGGAGCGTCAGATCTTTCAGGTCACGCATGGGATGCCTCATGAAACATGGGTGAGGATGGTCTTGGTCTGGAGGCACTGCTCCACGGCGTCGGGGCCAAGATCGCGGCCGAAGCCCGACCCCTTGTACCCGCCCTCGGGCAGCCCCGGATACGGGAAGCCACCGGCGTTGACCGTGACCTTGCCGCACTGAAGCGCGGAAGAGACGCGGTGGACGCGATCGATGTCGCGGCTCCACAGGCTCGCGGCGAGACCGAACTCGGTGCCATTGGCGGCGGTCACCAGTTCCTCCTCGTCGCCAAAGCGGTAGATGCCGAGCACGGGTCCGAAAATCTCCTCCTGGGTAATCGGATCGTCATGCGCCGCGCCGGTGACGAGTGTAGGCGCGACATAGAAGCCTGCCGCGGCGGCATAGTCAGCTGCCGCATCGATGCCGAGCCCGCCGCTGCGCGCGGCATCGAGATAGGCAGCGACGCGATCGCGCTGACGGGCGCTCACCAGCGGCCCCATGAAGACGCCTTCCTGCATTCCGGCACCGACCGGGATTGCCCGAATATGGGCCTGCAACCGCTCGACCACTTCGTCATGGATCCTGTCCTCGACATAAAGCCTGGAGCCAGCGACGCAGACCTGACCTGAATTGAGGAAAATCGCGTTGGCGGCCCCAACGACCGCGCGGTCGAGATCGGCATCGCCGAACAGAATGGTCGGCGACTTGCCGCCAAGCTCGAGCGTCAGCTTTTTGAGCGATCCGCCCGCTTCACGCGCAATGGCGCGGCCTGTGGCGGTCGAACCGGTGAAGGATATCTTGTCGATGCCCGAATGCCGCACCAGCGCGTCGCCGGCCTCGCTGCCAAGGCCGGTCACGACATTGACGACGCCTGCGGGAAAACCTGCTTCCTCGATCAGGTCGGCCAGCGCGAGCGCGGTGAGCGAGGCTTCCTCGGACGGCTTGAGGACGACGGTACAGCCCGCCGCGAGCGCCGGCGCCAGCTTCCATGCCGCCATCATCAGTGGCACGTTCCATGGAACGATCGCGGCGACCACACCCACCGGCTCGCGCCGGGTCAGCCCCTCGAAGCGGCCCATGCCCGGCGGCGCCGAAACCTCCAGCGTGCGTCCGGCAAGCTTGGTCGGCCAGCCCGCATAGTAACGGAATACGTCGACGCTGCCGCCCACATTCACGCCCCGCGCAAGCCAGAGCGGCATGCCATTGTCGATGCAATCGAGCAGCGCCAGATCTTCGGCCCGGGCCTCGATGAGCGCCGCCAGGCGATGCAGCAGCGCCTCGCGCGCGACCGGCCCGGCATCGCGCCAGGCCGGCGCGGCCAGCGCGGCGCGGGCTGCCCGCACCGCCGCATCGATCTCCGCGTCCCCTCCCCGCGCGATGCTTGCGACAACCCGGGCACCCGATGGCTCGATCGCCGGCAGACTGGCGCCGCCGGCATGCCAGACGCCATCAACGAAGTGCGCGGGCGTGCGATCGAGCCAGCGGCGGACCCCTGAAGGCAATTGCGACAGGTCATTCTCAAGCGCGATAGCGGTCAACACCCTCTCCTATGTCATGGTGCCGTTCGGGCACTCGGTCGTCAGTCGGCATAGCCGGGGGCAACTTCATCCATCAGCCGACGCCAGGCTGGCCAATCGGCCTTGCCCCGGCCGCTGTCGTGCAATTCAAGCTGGCGCACGGTGCTCTCGCAAATGGCGTCGGGCACCTCGACGATGTTGTCGGTGGCGGCTTCCAGCGCGAGCTGGATTTCGCAGGCGGTCATCAGATCGCGGGTGCGCTCGAAGGCCTCACGCACGCTTGAACCGGTAACGACGATGCCATGATTGCGCAGGAACAGCGCGTGATTGGTCCCAAGCGCCGCCGCGAGCCGCTCGCGCTCGTCCGGATTGTCGGTGACGCCTTCGAAAGGATGATATCCGATGCGCTTGTAGAAGCGGATTGCAGCCTGCGAGATCATGCGCAGGCCCATGCCATGCGCTGACATGGCGATGCCGGGTACGGTGTGCATGTGGATGACGCACTGGACATCGGGCCGCGCGCGCAGCACGCCGCTATGCAGGACGAAGCCAGGCCGATTGACCCCTGCCCGCTCATCGAGGTCGGCATCCATATCGACTGCAACGAGGTTCGACGCGCTGACTTCCCGGTAGAGAAGCGCGTGGCGCTTGATCAGGAACTGGCGCGACGATCCGGGCACACGCAGGCTCAGATGGTTGTAGATGCCGTCGGTCGTCGGGAAAAAGCGGTCGATCATCCGATAGGCCGCGGCAAGGTCCTGCCGTGCCGCCCATTCGGTGCTCTCCCGGTCAACCCGTTCTGGTGCGAGGTCGTTCTGCATGCAAAATGGATAGGCGTTGGCAACGAGGCCGGTCAATTCGACCCGCCCCCCTCCAGCACGATATTCGGACTTACTGATAAGGCATCCTTCCCTACCTCGCCGCATAGGTCGCACACCGTAACCCGCCCGCTAATTCTGCATGCAGAATGATGCCGAAGAGCCGGGCGCCGGATTGTCGAGGATGACCAAGGAGAGCCACTTGCCCCAGGGCCAGCACGCGCGGGAACGGATCGAACCCGCTGAAATCGACATAGGGCGCGCCATCGACGAGGCGCCGATCACTGCGCTTCAGTGGCGTGTCTTCGCGCTGACGCTCATCGCCTCGATCGTCGATGGCTTCGATACGATGGTGATGTCGTTCCTGGCCCCTGCGATCACGCATCAATGGGGCGTATCGCACGCCGCCTTCGGCCTTGTGTTCAGCGCAACGCTGCTGGGCGCTGCGATCGGTGCGGCGACGCTGGGCCTGCTGGCCGACCGGGTTGGGCGCAAGAAGCTCGTCATTACAGCCATCATGTGGTTTGGCCTGCTGACAATCGCCTGCGCCTTTGCTAGCGGCATTTCCTCGCTTGTCGCGCTCCGTTTCCTCGCGGGTCTGGGGCTGGGCGGCGCGATTCCCAACATGCTCGCGCTCGCCGCGGAATATTCGCCCGCGCGGCGGCGCTCGACGATCGTCGCGGTGATTACCTGGGGAACCCCGCTCGGCGCGGTTCTGGGCGGGTTGCTGGCGCCCGTTGTGCTGGCCGCGGCGGACTGGCGCGCCATGTTGCTCGTCGCTGGCGTCGCCCCGGTGCTCCTGGCGCCATGCCTTGCGATCGGCCTTCCTGAATCGGTGCGGTTCCTGGCTCTTCGCGGCGGCGACGATGCGGGACTGAGGACCATCTTGCAACGGATCTCGCCCGGACTGCTCGCCAAACCCCATACGCGCTTCGTGCTGCCCGAACGCACTATCGCCCGAGCTACGATCGGCGCACTGTTCCGGGATGGCCTTGCCGCCGGCACCATCTTGCTGTCGGCAGCGATGTTCACCAGCCTGCTCTTGTCGTTCATGCTGGTCAACTGGACCCCCACCCTGCTCGAGCGTGCCGGCATTCCCCTGAGCGACGCGATTCTCGGTACGATCGTTCTCAATCTTTCGGGGATCGTCGGCAGCCTCGCGATCGCCCGCGTCGTCGACGGAAGGATGCGCGGGTCGGCCGTGCTGGCGGCCTCCTATGTCTGCGCGGTTGCGGCGATCCTCTGCGCGGGCACGGCGACGATGATCGCGGGAACGCCGCTTCCAGTCCTCATGATAACGCTGGGCGCCAGCGGCTTCTTCCTGATCGGTTCGCAGATCACGCTGTCCGCCTACATCACCGCCTATTTCCCGACCGCGCTGCGCGGCACGGGCATCGGCTTCAACAATGCGGTCGCGCGGTGTGGCTCGCTGCTGGGACCGGCACTCGGCGGTCTCCTGCTTAGCTCCGGCATCGACCCCGCGCACATCCTGTTCGCAGGGATTATCCCCGGGACGCTCAGCGCAATCGCGCTCGCCTGCCTCGCCGTCAGCCAGGCGCGCGCGCAGGCACCCGCTCCCACCCGTCTCGTCAAGAACAGAGGTGTCGCATGAATCTCACCCCTCGCGACGGCGGACCGGTCATATTGACCGGCGAGCCCAACGCAATCCCGCTGCCTGATGGGACATCGGTCAAGGCTCTGCTCTATCGCGCCGCTACCCGTGGCCCCGCGGCGACGATCGTGGTGTGTCCGGGCGGCATGGGCACGGGTATGTTCGAAATCGTCGAATGGGCCGCCTCACGTCTCAGCGCGGCCGGCTTCCATGTGGTCAGCATGAATTACCGCGGCGATCTGCCAACGCATGATCCGGACGATATCTCTGCGGCATTCGACTGGCTCACGCGCCAGCCTTTTGCCGACGCCGGCAGGATCGGCCTGTTCGGCGTCTCGCGCGGCGGCAACGCCGCCCTCCGCGCGGCGGCCGCCGATCATCGTTTCAAGGCGGTTGCCACGTTCGGGGCTGTGTCTGATTTTCTCCAGCAAGCCTTCGGTACTGCCGCCTTCGCGCCCGCGCGACATCGCCTGATTACCGGCTGGCTTGGCGATCCGGTGACCAACCGGGCATTTTATGAGCAGATCCAGGCCATCGACCATGTGCAGGGCATCGTCCAGCCGCTGCTGCTCCTGCATGGCGAGCATGACATGCACGCACCGGTGGAGCAGTCGATCATGGTGCGCGACAAGGTTGTCGCGGCGGGCAACCCGGATGTGACGCTCGAACTCTTTCCGGTGCTTGGTCACTTCGGGGAGGTGGTGCCGAGCGGCTTCGCCTATGACCATCTGGCGAGCCGCTTCATTCCCTTCTTCCGCGAGAAGCTTGGATGACCGCTCAGCCGCTGTCCTCGCCCTCCACGATCACCAGTTCGTTGATGCCGGCGCCACCCAGTCTAAAGGCAGCCGCCTCGCGATAGGCTTGCGAGTGATAGAAATCCATTGCCGCATCGAACGAAGGATACTTCACCAGAACAAACCGCTGAAATTGCAGAGTTCCCTCAAGTAACTCGAAGCGACCGCCACGAGACAGGATTTCCGCGCCGTATTCTCGGGATGCCGGACCGGCTCTTTTGACGTATTCTAAATACTCATCGGGATTTATTACTTGTGATCTGGCCATCCAGTATGCTGGTTTGATCATCTTACATCTCCAAAATACTAAATCTATATTACGGATTGGAGGTTTCTGTGTCACGAGAAATCATGGCAAAAAATGCAGCCGAACTGACCGTGGAAACGCTCGAGACGCATGGGATCGACGTCGTTTATGGCGTGCCGGGGATCCACAACGATGCCCTTTTCGACGCGCTCCACGATGTCCGCGCGCGGGTCCGCACAATCCACGCGCGCCACGAGCAGACGACGGGCTATATGGCGCTGGGCGCGGCCCTTGCGACCGGCCGTCCGCAAGTCTTCGCGGCCGTCCCGGGGCCCGGCATTCTCAACGCTTCCGCCGCGCTGTTGACCGCCTGTGGCATGAACGCGCCGGTGCTGGCGCTCGCCGGTCAGATACCCACCGCCGCTATCGAGCGCGGCTACGGGCATCTTCACGAGATCCGCGACCAGCTGGGGCTGCTTCGCCACATCACCAAGGACGCCCAGCGTATCGCGGGGCCTTCGGACGCGGGCATGAAGGTGGCGGCAGCGATCCAGCTCGCGCGCTCGGGCCGTCCGGGGCCGGTAGCGCTCGAATGCGCCATCGATGTCTGGCCCGCTCGCGGCCCGGGTAGCGCCGCCGCCGCCCTTCCGGTTGTTCAGCCACAGGTCGACTGCGACGCGATCGAGGAGGCCGCGAAGCTTCTGGGACGCGCAAAACGCCCGCTCATCATGGTCGGTGGCGGCGCGCAGGACGCCGGTGAGGCCCTGGCGCGGGTTGCCGAGATGCTGCAGGCGCCCGTGGGCTATTATCGCCGTGGTCATGGCGCGATCCCGGGAACCCATCCGCTTGCGGTCAATCTGCCAATCGCCCATCGCTTGTGGATGGAGGCCGACGTGGTCCTGGCGATCGGCACGCGCCTTTACACCCAGCAGAGCGCATGGGGTGTGGACGATGACCTGAAGATCGTGCGGATCGACATCGAGCCGGAGGAGCCAGGGCGCTATCGCAATGCCGATTGCGCAATCGTCGCCGACGCGGGGGCGGCGCTCGACGCGCTTGCCCGGGCATTGCCCCGTCACAATGTGGCGCGGAACCCTCGCGACCTTTCGGCGGAGCGTGGCTGGATGGCGCAGGAACTGGGGCGACTGGGCCCGCAGATGGCGTTTCTGGCCGCGATCCGCCGTGCGCTTCCACCCGAAGGAATCCTCGTCGATGAAGTGACCCAGATGGGGTTCGCGGCAAGGCTCGGCTACGAGGCTGCGCTTCCCCGAACCTTCCTTTCGGGCGGACAACAGGACAATCTTGGCTTTGGTTTCGGAACGGCTCTTGGCGCCAAGGCCGCGGTCGGCGACCGCCCGGTGGTGGCGATCGCCGGCGATGGCGGCTTCGGCTACCAGGCGTTCGAACTGGCGACCGCCGTCCGTCACAGGATCGCGCTCGTCACGATCGTGTTCGATGATGGCGCCTTCGGCAATGTCCGGCGAATCCAGGACATGGCCTATGGCGGACGGCGCATCGCCGACAGCCTGCACAATCCGGACTTCGTCGCCTATGCCGACAGCTTCGGCGTTCGCGCCGTGCGCGCCGGGACGCCGGCGGCGCTCGAGCGGGCGCTGGTCGAGGCGCTGCGGGCGAACGAGCCTGCCCTGATCCATGTGCCTGTGGGGGAAATGCCCAGCCCGTGGCCGCTGATCATGCTGCCTCGGATACGCGGGCAGGCGCAACCGGGCGAACGCATATGGCCTTGAACCGGGCCGGATATGCAACTTCAAGGATGGCCGACATTGGCAGGGGGG
>NZ_DDFB01000005.1:28015-86393 GCF_002336885.1 Novosphingobium sp. UBA1939
CCCCGCCAATGTCGGCAGAATCCGAGATTTGCCGGGGCCGCTCTCCGTTCAGGACGTCGTAGCGCCGGTCGACGAACCATCCGCGTTGTCGCGCTGGGCCTTTTCCGCATAGCGCCGCGCCAGGATCGAACAGATAATCAGCTGCGCCTGATGATACATCATCAGCGGCAGCACGATCATCCCGAGCGCGGGGTCCTGGCCGAACAGCACGCGCGCAATCGGCGCGCCGTTCGCGAGGCTCTTCTTCGATCCGCAGAAAACCGCAGTGACTTCGTCGGCGCGGTCGAACCCCAGCAGGCGGCTGACCAGCGTGGTCGCCGCGATCACACTGACGAGCAACAGCAGGACGAGCAAGGCGATGACAACCAGCGTCACCGGCGCGTAACGCGACCACAGCCCCGCTTCCGTCGACTCGCAGAATGCCGAATAGACGATCAGCAGGATGACGAGCCGGTCGGCTTTGGACGTCCACGCCTTGTTCCTGATGACAAAGCGGCCGATCCATGGGCGCAGCAACTGCCCGGCCGCGAACGGCAGGAGCAGGGTCTTCATCACGTCCCAGATGGCCGGGAGCAGTGGCAAATGACCCGTTGCGGTCTTGGCGACCAGGCTGACCAGCAACGGTGTCAGCACCATTCCCAGCAGGCCGGAAAGGGTCGCATCGAAGATCGCCGCGGGAACGTTGCCGCGCCCGATCGCGGTCATGGCAACCGAGGAGGAAATGGTTGAGGACAAGGCGCAGAGATAGAAGATACCGAGCCGGATTTCGGGCGCAAGCGAACCGATCAGACCAAAGAAGAGGATCGCGCCAATGGCCGGGAAGAACAGGAACGTGCTGCCATGGACGACGAGATGCAGTCGCCAGTTCGCGGCCCCCGCCTTCACCGCCGCAGGCGAAAGGGCCGCCCCGTGAAGAAAGAAGACGATGCCGATACCGATTGTCGTCACCTGCCCCAGATGAAGCGGGCCGTCTCCGGTCCCGATCCAGGGCACGGCCAGCGCCAGCGCAACCGCGCCGAGCATGGCAAGGACGAAGCCGTCAATCTTCATGACGCGCGCCCTTGCCCACTGCCTTGAGCGACACCAGCACATGATCGGCAACACCGGCCTGGTGTCCCGCCATGCGGCGCCCCGCCACCTCGGCATCACGCCGTTCGATCGCCTCGATGATCTCATCATGATCATGCGCGAACTCCAGGTTCACCTCGCTCATGGTGAGCGCGAAGTGGCGTGCCCGGTGGAGATGGATGATGAGTCCCGCATGGATGTCGGCGAGCGTCTGGTTATGGCTCTGAACCACAACAGCGCGATGGAACTGCTCGTTCGAAAGATAGTAGCGCGCGGGATCGTGGCTGACATAAGCGGATTTGAGCGCGTCGTGGATGACCCGCAGATTGCGGATCTGCTCGTCGGTGCCGGACCGGCAAAGAATGCGGGCGGCCTCCGCCTCGACCATGGCGATGACAGCGAATTGTTCGCGCAATCGCCCGGGATCGAGCGCGGTGACGCGAGCGCCGCGCCGGGGCAGCAACTCGACCAGGTTTTCCGTTGCGAGCACCTTCAGCGCTTCGCGCAGCGGAGTGCGTGACAGGCCAAGCACTTCGCAGAGCTGCTTTTCCTGGATGCGTGATCGCGGCGGCAGTTCGCCGCGCACGATGAGGTCCCGGATATGATCGACCGCCTTGCGAGTCAGGGAAAATGAGGTCGCTGGAGATTCCATGGCAGCCAGCATCGGTGCCCGAAAGGTTTGGGGCTTGGCAACCGTTCGAAGGGCGGCCGGATCAAGCAGGTTCATTGACGATCTCGTTTCGCAACGTTCCAATCTGGGCGATCTCGATCTCGAGCACATCGCCCGCCTTGAGCCAGAGCGGTGGCTTGCGTTTGGCGCCGACGCCGGCCGGGGTGCCGCTGGCGATGATGTCGCCCGGCTCCAGGGCTACAAAGCGCGAGGCATATTCGATGAGGCGCGCAGGTCCGAAGGTGAAGTTGTCGGTGTTGTTGTGCTGGCGTACCTCGCCATTCACGCGCGTTTCGAGCGTCAGCGGATAGGAAATGTCCGTCGCCGGCACGAACCATGGTCCGATCGAGCCGCTCGCGTCGAAGTTCTTGCCGACGGGGAGTGACACCTGCTGATAATCGCGAACCGTGCCGTCGTTGAAGATCGTATAGCCGGCAACGTGGTCCATCGCATCCTTCTCGGCGATGTGGCGCCCGCCTTTCCCGATCACGATCGCGAGTTCGCCTTCGTAGTCGAGATGATCCGAAACCCTGGGTTTCAGAATAGGTGCCCCGTGCGGGACGATGCTCGAAGGCACGCGAATGAAGAATTGCGGGTCGCCACCTACGTCGCGGTTCATCTCGGCCGCATGGTCGGAATAGTTCGCACCGACGGCCAAAATCCGTCCGGTGTCGGGCAAGGGACTGTCGAGCGTGACATCCCCGAGTTGACAAAGCGCTTCGCTTGCCTCTGCCGCCAGCGCTGCCGCACCGAGCCGGTTGGCCGCGATCGCCTCGCGCAGCGTCGCGCCGAACCCGGCCCCGGTGAGATCAACGACCCTTCCATCGTCCCTGACCGCGCCCCAGCGCGCCGCGCCGCCGAAGCGGAAACTGATGAACTTCATGGGAAGGCTCCTATTCGGCGTCGGGTTGCGTGCCGGCATCGGCGGCGAGGAAGGCGGGATGGGTGGCTGCCAAGGCGGCAATGGCGGCGATGCGCGGCCAATCGCCTTCCGCGCCGAAGCGGCGCGCGTTGGCAAGCTGCGGCACGAGCGTCGCATCGGCAATCGTCGGCCAATCGCCGAGACACCACGGACCGGCATGCCGGCCCAGCAGCACTTCGCAGGCGTCGAGCCCCTCCCGGATCGTGTCGGCTGCCCAACGGCGCACCGCGGCTTCATCGTGGCCGAGCGCCTTCAGCCGGTCGAGAACGCGCAGATTCTGGATGGGATGGATGTCGCAGGCGATCAGTTGCGCGATGGCGCGGGCATGGGCGCGTGCGACCGGCTCAGCCGGCAGCAGCGGTGGTTCGGGGTGAATGTCGTCCAGGTATTCAGCAATTGCGAGCGATTGGGTGAGCACCGTGCCGTCATCGAGTTCGAGCACGGGCAGCAACCCTTGCGGATTGAGCGCGAGGAATGCCGGCAGGCGCTGCTCGCCCCGGCGCAGATGGTGCGCGCGTTGCTCGACCGCGATACCCTTCAACGCCAGCACGATGCGCAAGCGCCAGCTGGCCGTGGAGCGGTAATAGCCGTGAAGGATCACGCCGCCGGCCCTATCGTTATCGTCAGCGGGGTCAGACCCTCGATCTCGACCCGAACGACATCGCCGGTAACGATCGCCCCGACGCCGGCCGGGGTTCCGGTGAAAATCAGGTCTCCGGGCTGAAGCGTCCAAAACGTCGAGAGGATCGAGATGACCTCGGGCACCGACCAGATGAGATCGGCAAGATCGGCATCCTGCTTGACCACCTCGTTGACCAGCAGCCGGATCGCTCCCTTGGAGGGATGCCCCACTTCGTCCACCGGGTGGATAAGGCCGAGCGGTGCGGAGGCCTCGACATTCTTGCCGCTATCCCAGGGGCGCCCTGCCTCGCGCGCGGCGAGCTGGAGATCACGCCGCGTCAGGTCGTTGCCGGTCGCATAGCCCCAGACATGATCGAGCGCTTCCTCTTGCGCGATATTCATACCGCCCTTGCCGATCGCGACCACCAGCTCGGCTTCGTAGTGGAAGTTCCCTGTCTGCGGGGGATAGGGGATGACCGCGCCATCGCGCACGACGGTTTCCGCCCATTTCGTGAAGAAGAAGGGCGCCTCACGGTCGGGATCGCGGCCCATCTCGCGGGCATGTGCGGCATAGTTGCGCCCGACGCAGAAAACGCGGCGCACCGGGAACTGGCGGCCATCGCTGGTCGGCGCAAAGGTGTGGGGAGCGGGTTCGAATACGGTGGTCACAGACGGTCTTCCCGATAGAGTTCGAGGCGCGCCTGCGCGGCGCGGTCGGAATAGCTGAACAGGACGAGGTCGCTGCCCGCCTGGAGTTCGAGCAGCGTCCAGGACGGCACAACGAAGATGTCGCGAGGAGCAAGCGCCACTTCGCGGTCAGCGATCCGGGCCATGCCGCTTCCTTCCACCACGACATGGATCGCGCCGTCACTCGATCGGCGCGGGCGCGTCGCAGAGCCTGCCGGCAGAAGCTGGACCTGGGCTGCGATCGTAGGGAGGATCGCTCCGCCGTCGGCGGGATTGATGAACTCCAGCGCGTGGCCAAGATGCGGATCGGGCGTGCCGGCAGCGAGATCGGCGAGACTGCGGCGCCATTCAGCGTAAGGGTAATGGAACAGCGGACGGTTGGCCGGCCGCCGATCGGCGACGCTGCCCCGGAGGGGCCGCAGATTGCGGCCATAGCGGCTGAGACTGTCGTCGTCGGGAACGACCCGGGCCTGAACGGGCTCTTCGGTCTTCTCGGCAAAACTCGCCGCGAAGTGCCGCACCGTCGGGATGTCGAGCCCGTCGAGCCAGATCATCGGCCGCGCCGTATCATTGCCATGGTCGTGCCACTGCCACGATGGCGTCAGCACCAGATCGAAAGGTCGCATCACGGCGCGCTCGCCATCCACAGTCGTATAGGCCCCCTCGCCTTCCATCACGAAGCGTAGCGCGCTCTGGGTGTGGCGATGGGCGGGGGCGACCTCGCCAGGCAGGATCAGCTGCAATCCCGCGTAGAGGCTTGGCGTGATCGCAGACTGGCCGGGCAGGCCCGGATTTTCGAGGATAAGCACGCGCCGTTCGGCCTGTTCGGCGCTAATCAGATCGCCTGCGCGCATCAAATGCCCACGGGCATCGTCATAGCGCCAGTAGTGTGCGACCGCCGGGCTCTGCGGCGTCGGCGAGACCAGCGCCGCGAGCACTTCCCACAGGGGAGCCAGACTCTCGGGCCGCATCGCCGCATAGAGCGCCTCCAACTGGGCACGCTGTTCGTTGGGAAGAATAGCGGTCATGGTCAGTGCCTTTCACTGGCCCAGGCCGAGACGGCGTCTGCCACCATGGCAAGCGCGTGCGGTTGCCCCTGATAGCTGTGGCTCGCGCCTGGAACCCGGAGATAGGTCTTGTCCCGCGAGGCAGCCGTCTCGAACGTATCGCGCAATTGCCGCGGCGGAACTGCATCATCGGCACCGTTCTCGATCACCAACAGGGGTGTGAGAACGGCACTTGCCGAACGAACGGCGTCGACATTGCTGTCGTCGATCGACCACTGCGAGAGCCATGCCTCCGGTGTCGTCAAGCGAGCGATTCCCGAAGCCGCCTCGTTGACCGCGCAGGGCACGCCCAGCCAGCAGCGCCCCGGCAGCCGCTCGTTGGGATCGATCGCGGGATCGAGAAAATGCGGATCGGCCATGGTGCGCCGGACGATGAAGGGATCGGGCACCCCCCGCTCGATCTGCCGCCGGGCGAAAGCGGTAATCCGGCGGATGCGGGCCAGCTGTGCGGCGCGATAGGATGCGATGAACGCAGGGTCGAATGGCGGCTCCGGGGCCATCGCTCCATAGAGATCGAAGGCCGGGTCGCGCGCCGTGGAAAGGTCCTCCTCGATCACCGAAGGATCGATCATGTCGGCGAGCATCCGGGCACGCGAGACATGCGCTCCCAGGAAGACCAGACCATCGGCCGGTTCGAGCCCGGCGGCTGCGAGATCGAGACCGGAGCCGTCGGGCGTTGCCGTGATCGTCGGCCGGACCGCCTGTTCCTGGTAAAAGGCCGACTGTGTCCCGCTGCCGCTCCAGCCGAGCAAGTTTACCTGGCGATAACCGAGCGTTTCGCGTGCCAAGCGGACCCAGGCGCCGATGTCGAGCAGCGTGTATTCGGCAACGGCGAGCGCCTCGTTGCGGGCATAGCGCGTCGATACGGCAAGCACGTCGATTCCGCGCGACGCGATCGCTTCCTCGATCGGAAGCAGATGCCAGACGCCTGCCGGACGGAGGAAAAGGTAAATCGAAGGCGATGGCCGCTCGCCCGCCTGCAGCAGGAGCCCGCCGAGCGGCACGCGTTCGGTATCCGGTGCCGCATGCGCCGCACCCGCGGCCGTTGCGACCCAGCGCATCGTCAATTCGCTCATACGCCCACCGTCGCGGGCTCGATCCAGCGCCGGAACCATCGGTCGACCTTGTCTTCCGCGCCCGCGTCCGCCGCGACTGCAAGATATCCATCGGGCCGAATCAGCAGCAGGCAATCATCTTCCAGCCCGCAGTTGGCGCGCAGCTCTCCGGCTTGGTCTTCCCAGGTTCCCGGGCCGCGATCGATCTCGATCACGCGCATTCCCGGACGCGCCAGCGCACCGGAAATGGCCGCGCCGCCGATTGCGAGCAGGGTGAAGTCCGGATGCCGCAGAAGGTCGAACAAGCGAACCGTTTGCCCCTCGGGATCGATGATCGTGGCGTCTGGAACGCGGTCGCCCGCCTGGATCTTACCCGGATGGCTCCGCTCCTCGGCAGCGAGTGGCGAGGCACGATAATTGAGATCGAGCTGCAGCGTGTCGCGCCCGCGCCGCATGTCCGCCTTGTCCGTCATCTGCGCGAGCAGACCCTTGCTCATGGCAAGGACACCGGCGCCAATATCGCGGCGTTCGGCCTCATAGGTGCCGAGGAGCGCCGGATCGGCACCCCGCAGCACCGCAGCCAGCTTCCACCCAAGGTTGAAGCTGTCCTGGACGCTGGTGTTGAGGCCCTGCCCACCGGTCGGCGGGTGCGCGTGCGCGGCATCGCCGGCAATGAAGGCGTGGCCGCGACGATAGGCGTCCGCGAGGCGGAAATTGACACGATAGATCGAGGTCCACGTCGGCTCGCCGGCGACAAGTGACGGATCACCGGTGCGTGCCGCGATCAACGCCTGGATCGCCTCACGCGTCTGATCCGGCGTGTCTTCGGTCGTGAGTTCCGCGGAGAGCTGGAAGCTGTCGGTCTTGGCGAGCGGGCAAAGCGCGAACTGCCCGCCCGGGGCTTTCGGCCAACGGTGCCAGCCATCCGCGGACAGGTTGGCGACTGGAAGGTCGGCAATCAGCATGCGGAAGGTGCCGGTCTCTCCGGGATAGCCAATGCCGAGCGCCTTGCGCACCGTACTGCGCGCGCCATCGGTTCCGATCAGCCAGGCACAAGCGATCGTCTGCTCCCGGCCATCAACCATGACGCGGGCCTCGACGCCGCTTTCCGTCTCGGCGAGCCCGGCGCATTCGACCCCGAATTCCACCTGCACTCCCATATCGGCGAGACGGGCGCGCAGTATCTCTTCCGTGCGCCACTGGGGAATCATCAGGGAAAGCGGATAGGGTTCGCCGGGCCGCGCATCGGTCTTGGCCGCGATAACCTGCGGGCCGCCCTCGCCGACGCCGTAGTTGACGATCGGGGGATAGGGTGCCGAGGCGTCCAGAAACGCCTCGATCATCCCCAGTTGTTCGAAAATCTCGATCGTGCGGGGCTGAAGACCTTTGCCGCGCGATCCCGCGAAAGGCTCCTTGCCGCGTTCGATGATGCGGAAGGAAACGCCCCTGCGCGCCAGGTCGATCGCCAGCGTCAGCCCGGCAGAGCCGGCGCCCACGATCAGGACCAGGACATCCTCGCCCGCCGGGATATGGGCGGGCGAGGCCGAGGGGGCACGAGCGCTCAAAACTTGAACCTCACGCCCGCGCGGAACTGCCGGCCGATCACGTCATAGAGATAGCCGTTGGTGCCGGTCGAAAGGAAACCCGTGGCGCCGTAGATCGGTGCGACGGGCGGGCTCCTGTCAAACAGGTTCTGGACCGCGAAATAGACCTGCGCACCCTTGCCGAAATCGGGCATTTTGAAACCGAGCGTGAGGTCCGTGTAGAACACGGCGGACACATGGTTGTTGTTGATGTCGACGCCCTCGACCCAGGCGTTGTTGAGCTTGCCCGCGCTGATGAAGCGCTCGGTGAGGGTCGCGGTGAAGTGATCCGAGTCATAGCCCGCCGATGCCAGCCAGCGCCAGCTGGGCACGGCCTGCGAGTTCTGGTCGAAATTGGCGTTCTGCCCCGCATATTCGGTGGTCACGCCGCCGATGGTTACGGTGCGGTGCGCAACGTAGGTGCCGACCAGTCTCAGATCGAGCGATCCGCCCCAATTGCTCGCGATATCAGAAAGGTTGCGTCGGTAGCTCGCCTCGATGTCGACACCGCGCGTGGCCTCGCCGCCGATATTGAGCGGGAGCAGCTTGACCAGCGTGATCTGATTGGCGGGATTGCGCGTGATGAACGAGCATTGCAGCGCGTCGCCGCCCTGGCACAGGTTGATGACGGCCTGCGCCGTGTTCGAGTAGATCGCCTTGTCTATCTTGATGTCGAAATAGTCGACCGAGATGCCGAAGCCCGGCAACCATTTGGGACGGTAGACGATGCCGGCCGAGGTCGTATCCGCCTTTTCCGGCGCCAGGTTAGGATTGCCCGAAGCGAACTGCTGGACACTGTAGCTCCTGTTCAGCACCGGGTCGTTGATGGTCTGGTTGAGATTGTTGCCGGCCTGGAAGAGTTCGGCGAGATTGGGCGCGCGGATATCGCGCGAGCGGGTGCCGCGCAACCGGAGCTGGCTGTCGACGTCCCAGGTCAGGCCGACCTTCCAGCTCGTCACGTCGCCCGACAGGCTGTAACTGGTGTAGCGGACGGCCCCGTTGAAATCGACTTCGCGAAAGAAGGGCTTGTCCTTCATAAGCGGCACCACCGCTTCGAAGAACCCTTCCTTCACGTCATAATGACCTTTCGACGGACGGAAATTGCCGAGAAAGAAGGCATTGGTCTGGTCCAGCGCCGTCGTGGCGGCGGCATAGGACTCCCGGCGCCATTCGCCGCCGAGCGCGATCGACACGGGGCCTGCCCAGGTCGAGAACGGCTCGCCACGGAGCGACCCCGAAACCACGTCCTGCTTGATCGTGATGTTCTGATAGGACTGACCGTAGATATAGGCGAGCGAAGCGGGCGTGCTCTTGTTGGTGCCGAACACGTTATAGGGCACGCAACCGTTGGCGGGGTTGGTCAGCGTCGAGCGGCAGACGATCTGGTTGTTTGCAGGGTTCACCACCGCATCGACGGCGTTGTTGAAATTGGCGGTGATCGGATTGTTGGAATAATCGCCGTTCAGGAACTTCGTTTCGCCATGCTGGCCGTAGATGTCCCAGCTCCAGCCATTGCCGAATTTGCCCTCGACCCCGCCGACATAACGGAGCTGTTCGCGATCGTTCCGCCCGACCGATGGCCCCCAATCGAGAAAGATCTTCCCCAGCGTGAAGCTCGCAAGGTTGCCGGCAGTCATGGCCGCCTTGGTGGCCGGATCGAGATAGGCGTTGTCGGCCTTGATCGCGATGTTGCCGTCGCGTTCGTAGACGCGGGCGAAAATCTTGCTCTTGACGTTGGCGTAGCCGAATTCGGCATAAGCCGTGATGTTGTCGGTGAGGTCGTAGCTCGCCCGGGCGAAGACGGTCCCGCCCTTTACCGGGGAGCCGAGCCGGATGATCTGGCTCACGTCCTGGCCATCACCACCAAACGAGAGCACGCCGGACTTGAAGCCTGGCCGGAAGGGCACCGGGCTGCCTGCCGGGGTAAATTGCGTGTTGACGAGCCCAGCTGTGGACGACGTGACGCCGCCGGTCGTCGTGGTCGAGGTGATGAGACCGCCATCGGTCGCCACCCCCAGACCGACGCCCGGCTGCAGCAGCATCCTGGGCTGCCCGTTTCCGGCAATGAATGCCGGGTTGTTGACGACCTTGTAGCTCTGGAACCAGTTGCGCGACGTCACATAGTCCGCAGCGCCATCATCATGGTATTCGCCGGAAACGAGCACATGCCCGCGACCGCCGGCGAACTTTGCGCCAAAGCTCAGTTCGGCCTTGAACGTTCGGGCATCGCCTTCGTCCGAGATACCGGACTGGATGTTGCCCATGACGCCCGTGAAATTCTTGTTGAGAACATAGTTCACGACACCGGCGACGGCGTCCGAACCCCACGCGGCCGATGCGCCCCCCGTCACCACGTCGACGCGTTCGACAAGCGCCTGCGGAAGCAGGCCGACGTCGATGTTCCCGGTCAGCGTGGAGGGCGCGACGCGGTGCCCGTCGAGCAGGACAAGCGTGCGGTTGGCTCCGAGTGCGCGCAGGTTGTAGAGATTTGCGCCGACGGTCGCCGATGCGCCGGTGGTCGCGACACGCGGCGTGGTCGAGCCGATTAGTGCGGGCAACTCGTTCACATAGTCCGCAAGCGAGGCAGGCGCGGCTGACTGGATTTGCGCGGAACCGATGACGGTGGTCGGCGTGGGCGCCGTATAGCCAGACCGCGCAACGCGCGTGCCGGTCACGACGATGTCACCTGTTGCGGCGGCACCCTGCTCCGTTGCGGCGGCCTGCCCTTCCTGCGGGGGCGAGTTGGTCGTTTGCGGAGCCGCCGCCTGAACGACAGCGGCGGCTGCAACGATCTTATCCTGCGCCAACGCGGGCTCGGCACCGCATGCGATGGTCAATGCCAGCAACGATGCCGCCTGGCAGAGTTGAGGACGACGTGTGCGATCTTGCATGCGGTTCATGAACGGCTCTCTCCCATCTCCAGCCTCTTCACGTGACCATCTTGCCGACGCTTCGGGCTTGCCGTCTTATGAGGCAGGCCGCCCGTTTCCTTATAACAGCACGCTCCGGAACCTTATCAAAGCGTCCGATAATCGCGTGGGCAATCCGGCGGGTATGGGAGCGGAGCCGCAGGGAACTGCATGCATACGGCGTTTTCGCCGCGACAATGTTGCGCAGCATCAGCCCCGCGCATAGAGTTCAAATCGGATAAGCGCAGCTCACCGGGAAGGCGAGGTAACGGCGCCGCAAAAGGAGTGGATGGGTGGCGCACGAACAAACACCGATCTGGATCGTGACAGGTAATTTCGGTCGTGCAACCGTAAACATCACGGGCCGCGCGCTGGTCGAACATGCCCACCAGCAGTTCAACATGCTCTTCATGCTCGGCGGTGCGGACACGAAGTTCCGGTCAGGATCGGAAACACTCCCGCTCGATGAGGGGTCGGTGCTGCTTTTCAATCCCTGGGTGCCGCACCTGAAGCTTGCGAACGAAGACGGCCCGACAATGATCCTGTCGCTGATCATCGAGCAGGCATGGATCGATCGCGTGCTGGAAGCGCAAGGGCTACGAGCCGGTCTGGTTTTTCCGCGCGCGCTCGAGCAGATGACCGAAAGCGTCCGGGTGCAAGCCGAACGGCTTGCGGCGTCGATCTCGCGCGATCTGGTCGAAAAAGCGGATGACCGCGAAGCGTTGCTTATTGACCTCATCGACGCCGTAACCCGCGCCTATATCGCGCCAGACGTCGAAAGAACGGGAACCACCAGCATAAGGCCGATCGATTTCCGGATTCGCAAGGCGCTGCGGTTCATCCACGATCATGCCTACGAAAATCCGCGGATCGACGAGATCGCGAAAATGGTCGGCTTGTCGCGATCGCACTTCTTCGAGCAGTTCCGGCGCTGCATTGGCGCCTCGCCACAGCACTATATCGACCATATCCGGATGCGCGCCGCGACCCGGTGCCTTAGCACGACCGACGAGCCGTTGGTCGAACTGGCCGATCGCCTGGGCTTTGGCGCGCACAGCAATTTCACCCGGTTCTTCGCCCAGCACATGGCGGTCAGCCCGAGCGAGTTCCGTCGCCAGACTCATCAGGTCGACGGCGATCCATCAGCTTGACAGCAGCGCGGCGCCCGGGCGGCGCCTCACCTCCTCGAACCATTCACCGAGTGTCGCCAGCGGTGCGCGCTTGACTGGCAGCGTCGTCCAGCGACGCACCGCAATCCCGATCGGAATGTCGGCAAGCGTGAACGCGGACCCGGCGATGAAGCGCGACCTCTCAAGCGCGGCGTCGACGATCCCGAACAGCATATCGGCCTCCGCTTCGGCGCGCGCCAGCTGTTCGGCCGGCGGCGGCGTGCCCGCCTTGATGGTCAGCCGTACCAGATCGCGAACGGCCTGGGCGAGGTGCGCGGCCTGCCAGTCGAGCCATTGATCGACCAAGCCGACCGTGCGCGCGTCGCCGGGATAAAGCGCGTCCGCGCCTTCGCGCCGCGCCAGATAGCGCATGATCGCATGGGATTCCCACAGGATGAAGCCGTTGTCATCGATCGTCGGGATACGGCCATTGGGATTGAGGCGGCGATAGCCCGCATCATCGAGTCCCCCATGCGACCCGCCAATAGGCAGCAGCTCATGCTCGATGCCGAGCTCGCTACAGGTCCACAGAACCTTCGCCACGTTCGGCGCCGCGCGATGTCCCCAGATTTTCAACATGCAGCATCCCCTCCTGTCGGCCGTGTCCATCGGCCAGCCCGACCTTATGGGAATGGATGCCCTCGACTGATGTCGCTCAGTCCTGCCGCTTATCGCGTCGTCCGAATGTTCGGACCAGCCCTGAAATCCGGATGATTTGATAACAGCGGACCCGTTGGTTTCGGCCAATACGGGTCGCGACGGTACCACTATGCCCGGGCCTATCAAAAAGGGCCGATTGGGAGAGAACGAACATGACGCAATCATCGCACAGCTGCTGCCCAGCACACGATCCCTGTCCGCATCATCTGTCGATGCAGGAGGCGGTGGCCAACACGGATCGCGCACGCGCTGCGGACGGCGTCGATCGCGAAGCCGTCGATCTGGCGCTCGACCAGCGCGGAATCAGCCGGCGTGGCATTCTCGCTGCCGGCGCTGGCGCCGCCATGTTCGTGCGCGGCGGGGTGACCCCTGCCCTCGCCCGGAGCGCAGGCGGCACGCTTGCTCCGATGCCAGCCGGCCGGGTTCATGAGTTGCCTTCAACGCCGCAGACAGTGAAGGTCGGCGCGATGGACCCCGCAACACCCGTCGTGCTCGAGATCGAGAGTGGCGAC
Organism: Novosphingobium sp. UBA1939; assembly: GCF_002336885.1. Taxonomy (NCBI): domain Bacteria; kingdom Pseudomonadati; phylum Pseudomonadota; class Alphaproteobacteria; order Sphingomonadales; family Sphingomonadaceae; genus Novosphingobium; species Novosphingobium sp. UBA1939. The sequence continues at coordinate 40,939 of NZ_DDFB01000005.1, forward strand.
ATCGTCCATTACCCGAACACGTGGGTGAACTGGGCGAACGAGGCCAAGCCCGGCATGGCGTTCGCCGAACGCGAGAGCATTCGCAAGCGGTATCCCGCCGGCCCCTATTCGCTGGTTGGCCCGGTCGCGGTCAAAGGCGCGGAACCCGGAGACGTGATCGAGTGCCGGATGGTCCGCCTGAAGCCGATCGACTGGGGCTGGAATTCGACGCCAAAGGGCATGGGAGCGCTGCCGGACGCGTTCGACCAGCCCTATCTGCGCTACGTCAAGATGGATACCCAGCGCCGCTTTGCGAACTTTGCCGAAGGCGTGCGCATCCCACTGGCGCCGATCCAGGCTGTGATGGCGGTCCAGCCCGCCGGCGACAAGCCGGTGAGCGGGATCCTGAGCGGCCGCTATGGCGGCAACATCTCGTTGCGGGATCTGACCGAAGGCACATCGCTGTTTCTCGGAGTGGAAGTTGCTGGCGGACGTCTCTGGACCGGCGACAGCCACGCCGCGCAAGGCGATGGGGTGGTCGATCAGACGGCGATCGAGACGGCTATGGAAGACCTGCGTATCCAGTATATCCTGCACAAGAAGGTGCCGGTCGCAACTCCAGTGGCCGAGACGCACGATGCCTGGATCGTCCTTGCCTATGGCGACACGGTCGATCAGGCGCTCGCCGCATCGATCCGCCAGATGATTACCTGGCTGTCTGGCTCTACCGGACTTTCGGGCCAGGACATCTATGCGCTCGCCAGCATCGCCGGCAGCTTCCGCATCACCCAGTATGCCAATCAGACCGGGAGCGTTTACACGAGCTCGCCGCGCAAGGCCGTCCACGGCGTGTTGCCCAAGGCGATCTTCGATGCGGCAAAACTGGCCCAAATCTCGCGCTCTCTCCGCCCCGGTGCCTGACGTGGAAAGGCGCGAGCCCACCGATGCCGCGCGAACGGCGTTGGCGAGAAGAGTCATCGTCGGCTGCGCGATCGTGGCCTTTCTCGACGGCTTCGATACGCAGGCGATCGGTCCGGCGATCCCGGCCATCGCCGCGCAGCTCGGGCTTGAACCGGATGCGATGGGATCGGTGCTCGGCGCCTCGCAGATCGGCTTCCTGATCGGCGCGTTCCTGTTCGGGGCACTGGGAGACCGGTTCGGCCGAAAGCGCATGCTTCTCCTCACCACCGCGCTTTTTGCGCTGGGAACGCTGGCCACAGCCCTCTCAAGCTCGCTGCCATCGCTGTTGCTCAGCCGGGTGCTGACCGGACTCGGACTCGGTGGCGCCAGCCCCAACTTCATCAGCCTGGTCGGCGAGTTCGCTTCCCCAGAGCGCCGGGCTCGCACCGTGACCATGCTCTGGGCGGCCGTTCCGCTTGGCGGCATGGTCGGGGCCTTCGCCACAGGACAGATCGTGCCGGTCTATGGCTGGCATGCCGTTTTCCTGATCGGCGCCATCGCGCCCATGCCGGTCATGGTGGGAGTCGCCTTGTTGTTCCCCGAGTCCCGCGAGACTGCCGATGTCGCGACGCGGCCGGTCGGCGCGCTCTTTGCCAGCGATATTCGAACGACAACGCTGTTGCTGTGGATCACGTCTTTCCTCACCTGGTCCACCATTGTCGTGACCGCCCTCTGGCTTCCCGCGCTGCTCCAGCGCGCCGGCTGGAGCGGTCCGCAAGCAGCGACGATGCTCGCGCTCAACAATGGCGGCGGGATCATCGGTACGCTCGTCGTGGGTTTGCTGATCGGACGCGGCGGCGCGCATCGAGCACTGGTAGCGACCCTGATGGCCGCGTGCGGGCTGATCGCGCTGATGGGCATTCTCACCTCGATCGTTCCAGCCTTCGCCGCCCTCGCTATCGCCGCGGGATGCGCGACGTCGGCCGCCGGCGGCACGCTGCTCGCCGTCTCGGCGGGAATCTACACCCCCGCCGCCCGGTCGACCGGCGTCGGCTGGGCGCTCGGCGTCGGCCGCACCGGTACGGTACTTGGCCCCCTCGCGATCGGCATCATGCTTGGCATGGGCGCCACGGTTGCCACGGCATTTGCCACGATCGCCGCGTTGGCCCTCCTCGGGGTTCTGACCGCGCTTCTTCTCATGCGGGCGAGCCGCTCGCCCGCTTTCCGACACGGAGTTTGACCAACATGGAATCGGATTCGACCTGCATCGTGCAATATCTCGTCAGTTGCCGGATGGCGCGCAAGCTGATCGACGCCGCCATCGACGAGGCCGAACGGCTGGGCCACACGCTCTCGTTCGCGGTGGTCGATACCGCCGGTCATCTGGTCGCCTCGGCCCGCATGGACAGCGCGCCGTTCGTCACCGTCGAGATCGCGCGAGGCAAGGCCTTCGCCAGCGCCGCCACGGGCGGGCAGCCGGGGGAAAATCTCGATCAGCGCTATCGCGACAACCCGATGGTCTGGGGCAATGCGGGGTCGTTGGGGTATGGCGCGCCGATGCTGCCCGCGATCGGGTCGCTGCCCATCAGGATCGATGGCCGGGTCATCGGCGCTATCGGCGCGAGCGGTGCGCCGTCCGCGGTGGATGTGGCGGTGATCACTGCGGCTATCGAAGCCGTGGTCGGCCCCATCGGCAGCTGAGGACGATCGAACATGCGTCTCCTCGCTTACCAGGACAGCACGGGTCGCGCGCTCGGCGTGTCGACCGACGGCCTCAGCTTCCATCCGATCGCGGCACTGGCGCCCGATCTGCCGACCGACATCGAAGCATTGCTTGGTATCGACGGCGCGCTTGATCGGCTGGCCCGACTGCTCGCGGCAGCCGGGCCTGGTCACCCATTGAAGGACGTCACGCTCCTTCCTTTTCTCGGCCGCTCCAATGCGTTCTGGGCACTCGCACTCAACTTCAAGACGCATATCGCCGAGACGGGTCTCACCACGTCACTCGACTATCCGCATCTCTTCCTGCGCACGGCTGCCTCCTATGTCGGAAGTGGCGAGCCGATCCTCGCCCCGCCGGAAAACATCGCGAAAGCCTTTGACTACGAGGGCGAACTGGGGGTCGTGATCGGTAAGGCTGGCCGGCATATTCCGGTCGAACGCGCGCTCGAACATGTAGCCGGTTATACGATCGTCAACGAAGGGTCGGTCCGCGAATACCAGATGCACAACCGCCAGTTCGGTCTGGGCAAGAATTTCGAGGCATCGGGCAGCTATGGCCCGTGGATGGTAACACCCGACGAGTTCGGCGATCCGACCCGGCACTCCCTCGAGACACGCCTGAACGGCGTGGTTCGCCAGCGTTCCGGTCTGGATGACCTGCTGGTCGGCGTTGCCGAGACCGTTGCCTATCTCTCACAAGGCTATCGCCTGCGCCCCGGCGACATGATCGCCATGGGCACGCCCGGCGCGCTGCCGCCGTCCGAGGATGATGCGGAAGGACGCGATCTCTCGCGCCAATATGGTCCCTTCCCGACGCCGGGGCTGGTCCACATGCGGCCGGGCGATCTGGTCGAGATAGAAATCTCGGGTCTGGGCATCCTCTCCAATCCGGTCGTCGCCGACCAGCCCGCGGGCTATCGGATCGACTGATGCGGATGCCGTTGATCGCGCTGCTCGCCACTCTGAGCCTGCCGGCTTGCTCTCCGCAGGCCGTACCCGACGGCAGGAATCTCGGTGGCGATCCGCACCTTGGAATGGCGATCGCGCAGGCGAAGTGCGCCGCATGCCATGGCGGGGCGGGCGCCGATGCGGCACCGGGTGTACCGTCCCTCAATGAGCAATATCCCGAGTATATCAGCAAGCAACTGGCGGCATTCGCCGCGCCGCGCGGTGCGCCGAATCATCGTGAAAGTGCGGTCATGGCTCCGATTGCCCGTGCGCTGACGGACAGGGATCGCGGCGACGTCGCGGCCTGGTATGCGGTGAACTGGCGAAAGCCATTAAAGTCGCGCAACCCTGCCAATGTGGCCTTGGGGGAGCAGTTGTTCCTCCACGGCCATCCTCAAGACGATCTGCCCGCCTGTGCGGCTTGTCACCGGGCGGATGCCAACGGCATTCGGCCCGATTTTCCCAACCTGGCCTCGCAGGACCCGGCCTATATCGAATATGAGCTGAAGAACTGGGAACGGCTGCGCGGGCACCGTGGCAAGCTGATGTCGATCATTGCGCCACGGGTGAAACCGGAGTGGGCCGGCCCGATTGCCGAATATCTAGCGGGGCGCGCGAGCAGGCCGGTCCAATAGGCGTTCGAGGGAAAACGCGAGGCGTGGGGCGGGCGTCAACTCTCACCCCGCTACCGGCACCTCTTCCGGCGGCAACGGCGCCCTGCCCCGGATCACGTCGGCGATCTTTTCCGCGATCATGATCGTGGGGGCGTTGGTGTTGCCGCCGATCAGGGTGGGCATGACCGAGGCGTCGACCACGCGCAGGCCTTCGAGGCCGATCACCTTCAGGTCCTTGTCCACCACGGCGAGCGGATCGGTGGGCAGGCCCATGCGGCAGGTGCCCACGGGGTGATAGATCGTTTCGCCCTTGGCGCGGATGAAGGCGTCGATCTCCTCGTCGGTCTGCACCTGCTCGCCCGGCGCGAATTCCGCGCCCCGGAACGCATCGAGCGCGGGCTGGGCGACCACCGCGCGGGCCATGCGGACGCCTTCGCGCACCGCGCGGCGGTCTTCCTCGGTCGAGAGGAAGTTGGCGAGGATCGCCGGATCGTCATAGGGATCGGCCGAGGATAGCGAGACGCTGCCCCGGCTTTCCGGCCGCAACTGGCAGACGTGCATGGTGAAGCCATCCTGCTTCACCGCGACCTTGGCATGGTCCTGCATGATCGCGAGCACGAAGTGGAACTGCAAGTCCGGCCGGTCGAGGTCCGGGCGGGATTTGAGAAAGGCGCCCGCCTCCAGCCCGTTCTGCCGCCCCGGCCCCTTGCCGGTGAGCAGGTATTGCAGCCCGACCTTGAGCTGCTTCAGGCCCTTCGTGTCGTTGTAGAGCGTGATCGGCTGCGGACACGTCCAGTTGAGCGTGACGTCAAGGTGATCCTGCAGGTTGCCGCCCACGCCCTTGCGCACATGAACCGGGCGGATGCCGTGGCGGTCCAGCGCATCGGGATCGCCGATGCCCGAAAGGTTGAGGATCTGCGGCGACTGGAACGCCCCGGCGCAGAGCAGCACCTCGCGCGCGGCGTGCGCGGTCTGCACCGGCTTGCCCTTGCCCAGGCTGTATTCCACCCCCGTCGCCCGGCTATTCTCGATGACGATGCGGTGAGTGCGCGCGCCGGTCACCACGGTCAGGTTGGGGCGCTGGCCCACGATCGGCTGAAGATAGCCGCGCGCCGCGCTCCAGCGCTGGCCATCGCGGATCGTCAATTGATACCGGCCGAAGCCTTCCTGATCGAAGCCGTTGAAATCCGGAGTGATCTTGTGCCCGGCCTCACCCCCGGCGCGGATCACGCCGGCATAGAGCGGATGGTCGGACCGTTCGCCCCAGCTGACCGAAAGCGGCCCGCCTTCGCCATGATACGTCGATGCGCCATCCTCGAAGTTTTCGGCGCGTTTGAAGTAGGGCAGCGTTTCGGCATAGGACCAGCCGTCCAGCCCAAGCTGCCGCCAGTGATCGTAATCGCGCGCGTGGCCGCGAATATAGACCATGCCGTTGATCGCGGACGAACCGCCCAGCCCCTTGCCGCGCGGATGCCACAGGCGCCGGCCGTCCATGAACGGTTCCGGCTCGCTCCAGAAGCCCCAGTTGAACTTGCTCTTCTGCTTGATCAGCGTGCCCACGCCGGCCGGCATCCGCACCAGCACCGAGGTGTTGCGCCCGCCCGCTTCGAGCACCAGCACCCGGACTGCGGGATCTTCGCTGAGCCGCGCGGCCAGTACCGATCCCGCGCTGCCCGCGCCAATGATGATATAGTCGTATTCGCCCGAAGCCATGGCACGCCCATCCCGATACCGTTCTTATTGACATGCTTGTCATCAAGAACGCGCCTGAGCGCAAGCGCATTTAGGCGATCGGTTAAATTACCGTTTTACAGGGCGAGACCGGCGGCCTTGCCGCTGGCCCAGGCCCACTGGAAATTGTATCCGCCCAGCCATCCGGTGACGTCAACCGCCTCCCCGATCGCATAGAGGCCGGGCACCGTGCGCGCCTCCATCGTCCGGGAGGAAAGGCCGGCGGTATCGATCCCGCCGGCGGTGACTTCGGCCTTGGCGAAGCCTTCGGTGCCGTTGGGGTGGAAGCGCCAGTCGGCAAGCCGGGCTTCGGCCGCGCGCAAGGCCTTGTCGGTCATGCCGCCAAGCTCGCCACCGCCGCCTAGCCGTTCGCACAGGGCAGTGGCGAGCCGCTCGGGCAGCGCTTCGGCCAGCACCTTGCGCAGCGCCACGCGGGGCCGTTCACGCTTGGTCGCCAGCAGCCATTCGCGCGGACGGTCGGGCAGGAAATCGATACCCACCGCTTCGCCATGGCGCCAGTAGGACGAGATCTGGAGAACGGCGGGGCCGGACAGGCCCCGGTGCGTGAACAGCGCGGCCTCGCGGAACGCCGTTTTGCCGGCGCGCGCGGTCACATCGGCCGAAACGCCCGACAGATCGCGGAACAGGGCCTCGTCCCCGCCCAGCGTCAGCGGCACGAGCGCCGGGCGGGGTTGCACCACTTTCAGCCCGAAGCGCCGCGCGAGATCATAGGCGAAGCCGGTCGCGCCCATCCTGGGGATCGACGGCCCACCGGTGGCCAGCACCAGCGACGGCGCGGAAAAGGTGCGGCCACCCGCCTCCACGCGGAACAGGCCATCGGCGTGGCTGACCTCGCCCACCGCCATGGCGCAGACCACCTCGACCTGCCCCGCCGCGCATTCGTCGAGCAACAGGGACACGATCTGCCGCGCCGAACCATCGCAGAACAGTTGCCCCAGCGTCTTCTCGTGCCAGGCGATGCCATAGCGGTCGACCAGCGCGATGAAGTCGGCCGGGGGATAGCGGCTCAGCGCCGACCGCGCGAAGTGGGCATTCTGCGAAAGATAGCGGTCATGCGCGGTGTGGATATTGGTGAAGTTGCACCGCCCGCCCCCGGAAATCAGGATCTTCCGGCCAGGCTCGTCCGCGTGATCGAGCAAGGCCACGCGGCGGCCGTTCTGCCCGGCGGTGGCCGCGCACATCAGCCCCGCCGCGCCGGCGCCCAGCACGATCGCATCATGGGTCGCGGTCATGCCGGAACGCCGGAGTGGTCAGGATCAGATATGCAGCGCGCGCCCGTAGGCGGCGAGCACGCTTTCGTGCATCGATTCCGAGATCGTCGGATGCGGGAACACGGTGTTGATCAGTTCGGCTTCGGTCGTTTCCAGCGTTTTGCCGACGACGTAGCCCTGGATCATCTCGGTCACTTCCGCGCCGATCATGTGCGCGCCCAGCAGTTCGCCGGTCTTGGCGTCGAACACCGTCTTCACGAAGCCTTCCGGCTCGCCCAACGCGATCGCCTTGCCGTTGCCGATGAACGGGAACGTGCCGACCTTGAGCGTGTAGCCCGCTTCCTTCGCCTTCGCCTCGGTCAGGCCGACGCTGGCGATCTGCGGGTGGCAATAGGTGCAGCCCGGAATGTTGCCGCGATCCATGGCGTGCGGATGCACATCCTTGTTGCCCAGTTCCTGCGCGATGGCTTCCGCCGCGATCACGCCTTCATGGCTGGCCTTGTGCGCCAGCCACGGGCCGGGGGTGACATCGCCGATCGCCCACACGCCCTTCACGTTGGTGCGGCCATGGCCATCGATCTGGATGATCCCGCGTTCGGCCTTCACGCCCAGCGTTTCGAGGCCGATGTTCTCGGTATTGGGCACGATGCCCACCGCGACGATGACGTGGCTGAACTGGCTTTCGACCACCTTGCCGTCCTTGCCCTTGATCTTCGCCTTCACGCCACTGCCGCTCACGTCGAGGCTTTCGACGCCCGCCCCGGTCAGGATCGACATGCCCTGCTTGACCAGCGCCTTTTCGAGGAAGGCGGAAACGTCGGCGTCTTCCACCGGCACGACCCGGTCCATCATCTCGACGACCGTAACTTCCGTGCCCATGTCGTTGTAGAAGCTGGCGAATTCGATGCCGATCGCGCCCGATCCGATGACCAGCAGCTTGCTCGGCTGTTCCTTCGGCGTCATCGCGTGGCGATAGGTCCACACGCGGTTGCCATCGGCCTTGGCGAACGGCAGATCGCGCGCCCGCGCACCGGTGGCGACGATGATATGCTTCGCGGTCAGCGTCTCCACGCCCTTGTCACCCGTCACTTCCAGCTTGCCCGGCGCCTTCAGCACGCCGGTGCCCATGTGGACGGTGATCTTGTTCTTCTTCATCAGGTGCGTGACGCCCTGGTTGAGCTGCTTGGCCACCCCGCGCGAACGGGTGACCACGGCTTCGATGTCTGCACGGATGTTGTCCGCCGCAAGGCCATAGGCCTTGGCGTGCTTCATGTGGTTGTACACTTCGGCCGAGCGAAGCAGCGCCTTGGTGGGGATGCAACCCCAGTTCAGGCATATGCCGCCGAGCAGTTCGCGCTCGACAATCGCGGTCTTGAGGCCGAGTTGCGCGGCGCGGATCGCCGCGACATAGCCGCCGGGGCCGGATCCGAGGACGATCAGGTCATACTGTTCAGCCATGTTCACTCCACTGTATCGATGGCGCGCGGCCGGCCATCATCGGCCAGCAACACGAATTTGAATTGCCCGCGCGCGACCTCGGTCACGCCTTCGCCATTGCGTTCACGCCCTTCCCCCCGTGCGACGATCGTCAGCGAGGTGCGCCCCCGCGCAACGATTTCGGCATGGACGGTCAGTTCGTCGCCCACCACCATCACGCCCGGAAAGGTAAAGTCGGTAGCGGCGACCACCACGGCCTTGCCCTTGCCCCGTCGCGAGGCGAGCGAGCCGGCGCCCAGCGCCAGCTGGCTCATCAGCCAGCCTCCGAACACCCCGCCATAGGGATTGAGGTCGGTTGGCATCGCGGTCACGCGGATGACCAGTTCCTCAGCCATGCGCGTTCTCTCCCACGGGAATCGGCGGCACCGCGCGCGGCTGCCGGCTCTCGTCGATGGCCACGAAGATGAACCGCGCCTGCGTCACGCGCTGCCGTTCATTCCCCGTGCGCGGGCGGCGCCAGGCTTCCACGTCGATCACCATCGACGTGCGACCCACCGAGGCGAGATCGGCATAGACCGTCACTTCATCCCCGATGTGGACGGGGTGGTGGAACTTCATGCCTTCCACCGCGATCGTCGCCGCGCGCCCCATCGAATGCCGGGTGGCGACGATGCCCGCCGCCATGTCCATCTGCGCCATCAGCCACCCGCCGAAGATGTCCCCGGCCGGATTGGCGTCCGCCGGCATCGCCGTGATGCGGATCGCCGGCTCCGAACCGGGCAGCGGCGGGTTGTCGACGTCCGACACGGCGGGGTCAGGCGACCAGGCCGAGCGGGTTTTCGATCAGCGCCTTGAACGCCTGCATCAGTTCGGCCCCATCCGCGCCATCGATTGCGCGATGGTCAAAGCTGCCGGTGGCGCTCATCACGGTGGCGATCGACAGCGCGCCATCGACCACATAGGGCCGCTGCTCGCCCGCGCCGACCGCCATGATCATGCCCTGCGGCGGGTTGATCACCGCATCGAACTGCTTGATGCCGAACATGCCGAGGTTGGACAGCGACGCGGTGCCGCCCTGGTATTCGTGCGGCTGCAGCTTGCCTTCGCGTGCCTTGTTCGCCAGTTCCTTCATCTCGGTGGCGATCGTCGAGATCGACTTGGCGCCGGCATCGACGATGATCGGCGTGATCAGGCCCGAAGGCGCGGCCACGGCCACCGAGATGTCCGCGCGGCTGAAGCTGCGCAGTTCGTCGCCAGCGAAGCTGACGTTGCACTTGGGCACTTGCAGCAGCGCCTTGGCCAGCGCCTTGATGATGAGGTCGTTGACCGAAAGCTTCACGCCCTGCGCTTCCAGCGCCTTGTTGAGCTGGCCGCGCAGCTTGAGCAGCGCATCGAGCTGGATGTCCACCGTGAGGTAGATGTGCGGGATGGTCTGCTTGGCTTCCGTCAGGCGGCGCGCGATCGTCTTGCGGACGTTGTTGAGCTTCTGCGCTTCGTAGGGAATGCCGAAGTCCGGAACGCTGGCGGCGGCGGGAGCCGGCGCGGGCGTCGGGGCTGCTGCCGGCGTGGCGGCCGGGGCCGAAGCCACAACAGGCGCGGTCGCAGGCTGCGCGCCCGCAACATCGGCCTTCACGATCCGGCCGTTGGGGCCGGTGCCTTTTACGCCCGCCAGATCGATGCCCTTGTCGGCGGCGATGCGCTTGGCGAGCGGGCTGGCCACGACGCGATCTCCCTTGGGCGCGGGCGCGGCGGCAGCCACGGGAGCGGGAGCCGGCGAAGGCGCTGGCGCGGATGCGGGAGCCTGGGCTGCCTTGGGCGCGGGTGCGCTGGCGTCTTCGTCCTCACCCGCCAGCGTGGCGATCACCGTGCCGACCTTCACGCCTTCGCTGCCCTCGGCAACGTCGATGGAAACGATCACGCCTTCATCGACCGCCTCGAACTCCATCGTGGCCTTGTCGGTCTCGATTTCGGCCATGATGTCGCCGGACGAAACCGTGTCGCCCACCTTCACCAGCCACTTGGAAAGCGTGCCTTCTTCCATCGTCGGCGAAAGCGCGGGCATCTTGATGGCTATGGGCATGGCGCAGTTTCCATCCTTGGTTATTGATTTGAACAAAAAGCAACCAAATAGGTTATTTCAGGCTGCCTCACCTCTTGTCGCCATTTCAACGGCCTTGCCTTGCGGGTCAAGTGGCTTGAGGCTTGCCCTGCATACGAATTTGCCGGTAGAGAGGTCCGGGAAGGAAAAGGCCATGCTTCAGCAGCGTGTCTACCTGGTCATTATGGACGAAACGGACGAGGCGCGGCAAGCGCTGCGTTTCGCCGCCCGACGCGCCGTTCGCACCGATGGCACCGTTCACATCCTCGCACTCGTTCCGAAGCAGGAATTCGTTGCTTTCGCGGGCGTGCAGGCGACCATCGAAGAAGAGGCCAAGGATCGCGCCGAAGTGCTGGTCACTACCGCGGCCGGCAGCGTGGCCAGCGAATCCGGGCTGACGCCAATCATCTCGGTGCGCCAGGGCAACGGCCCGGACGTCGTGCGCGACTACCTGCGCGAACACCCCGAGGTTTCGGCGCTGGTGCTCGGCGCCGCGGCCGACGGCGCGCCTGGCCCGATGATCACCCACTTCAGCACCCACGCCGGCCAACTGCCCTGCCCGCTGATGATCGTGCCCGGCGGCATGGACGACGAGGCGATCGACGCGCTGAGCTAGGAGGGGGCCGTCCGGACATGCCCCAAAACCCGTCGCCCCCAATCCCGTCATCCCGGCGAAGGAATCCCGTCATCCCGGCGAAGGCCGGGATCTCATGCCGAATTGCCGGAGGCCAGAGATGCCAGCCTACGCTGGCATGACGGAGAGGAGAGAAAGGCTTGAAGGGGGTCTCGAAGGTTGCCGCCCCATAGAGGACACAGGTCAGCCCTCGCTGGGAAGCGCTTGGCTGATCGAGTATGCGTCCATGATGCGAGCGGATGCCGGTTGGGGTGCGACATGGACGAGCAAAGTTGCATCAAGCTCAACGTCGGGATGCGTGGCAGCATTACCAGCGAACCATAGAGCTTCGGATAGAGGCTCCTTGTCATGCCACGTTGTCATGACGAAGCGATCATCAGGTATATCGCCGAAATCGAAGTCCTCAAGGACTGCCCAATCTACGCTGTCGTGCCAAAGCTCGCAATCGAGTCCCCAAGCGATGAAGTAGAGGCATCCATTGTCTACGAGCCACGCGGCAACGTCATTCCGCCAATCGTCGGACACGGCCTGTTCTGCGATCAGAACCGCGCGAAACGGCCCCGCCATAACGCCGGGTCGGACGCCTCCGGGGGTAAGGTGAAGGTATTTTGGCGTCACCATTGAAGCGTAATCCAGCGCAAAAATCCGGTGCAAGGTAAAACGTCCGCTTTCCACCAATTTCAGTCATTCAGCCATCCAGATACCCGCCTGAAGCACACACACACCAGTTAGCGGCCTGCCTCAAGGCACGTTGCCTGCCCCACAGACCGCCCGCGAACGGCGATGATCGCCCTACTTGCGCTTGCCCTGATGGCGGATATTCGAAGGCCGCCCGCGCTTTCCAGTCATGAACTTGCCCTTGGGCTTCGGCTTGCCCGGAAGCTTGCCGCCACGGCGCTCGATGCGGCTGACGCCTTCGGCCACGTCGACCGGCTCGAACTTCAGCGCGCCGGTCAGCGGGTTGGCCTCGGCCAGCCGCAGCTTGAGGATCATGCCCATCGCAAACTGTTCGCCGCTGCTTTCGCCTTCCAGCACTTGCGCCTTTTCATCATAGGCGAAGCGTTCGGCGCCCAGCACGGACACGGGCACCAGCCCGTCGCCGCCCAGCCCGATGATCGTGGCGAACAGGCCGAACTTCTGGACGCCGGTGATGCGCGTGTCGAACACTTCGCCCACGCGGCCGGCCAGCCATGCCGCCACATAGCGGTCGATCGTTTCGCGCTCGGCTTCCATCGCCCGCCGTTCGCTGGCGCTGATCGCCTCGCTCACGCGGGCCAGATCGTTGCGGTCGCGGTCGGCAAGGCCACTCGTCGGCGGCAGGTCATGGTCCTGCGGGCGCGGCTGTTCCAGATCATAGGCATCGACCAGCGCGCGGTGGACCAGCAGGTCCGAATAGCGGCGGATGGGCGAGGTGAAATGGGCATAGCTGCCCAGCGACAGGCCGAAGTGGCCGGCGTTGCGCGGCCCATAGTAGGCCTGCGTCTGGCTGCGCAGCACCGCTTCCATGACCAGCGCCTTTTCCGCCTCGTCGGTCACGTCCTTCAGCATCCGGTTGAAGAGCGATGGCGTGATAACCTGCCCCAGCGCCAGCTTGCGATCAAACGTGGCGAGGTAGTCCTTCAGCGCGAGCAGTTTTTCGCGCGTGGGCGGTTCGTGGATACGATACACCACCGGCGCGACTTTCGCCTCCAGCGCCTTGGCCGCGGCGACATTGGCGGCGACCATGAAATCCTCGACCACGCGATGCGCGTCGAGCCGTTCGCGCAGAGCCACTTCGGCGATTCGCCCCTGTTCGTCGAGCAGCACGCGCCGTTCGGGCAGATCGAGTTCCAGCGGATCGCGATCCTTCCGCGCCTTTTCCAGCAGACGCCAGGCCTCCCACAGGTGCGCCAGGTGCGGCGCTGCTTCGCTGGCGTCGATCCGGCGCTGCGCTTCCTCGTAGGCGATCACTTCGGCGATCCGCACCCGCGCGCGGGTGAAGCGCCATGACGTCACGCGCCCCTGCGCATCGATGGTCATGTGGCACGCCATCGCCGCGCGGTCCGCGCCGGCCTTGAGCGAGCAGACATCCGCGCTCAGCACTTCGGGCAGCATCGGCACGACGCGGTCGGGAAAATAGACCGAGTTGCCCCGCTTGCGCGCGTCCCGGTCCACCGCGCCACCGGGGCGGACGTAGAAGCTGACGTCGGCGATGGCGACCAGCGCGCGGAAGCCGCCCTCGCCGTCCGGCTCCGCCCAGATGGCGTCGTCATGATCGCGTGCATCGACGGGGTCGATGGCGACGATCGGCAGGTGGCGCAGATCCTCGCGATGCTCCTCGCTCAGCGGTAAGGCCGCCGCCAGCTTCGCTTCCTCGATAGCCTTTTCGCTGAACGCGAACGGAATGCCGTGCTTGTGGATCGCGATCAGGCTGAACGCGCGCGGGGCCAGCGGATCGCCCAGCACCGTCGTCACTTTCAGGCCCGAGCGGGGCGAACGCCCGGCCGGTTCCGCCAGCACCAGGTGGCCGGCCTCCGCCTGGCCCAGATCGCTGATCGGCACCGCATTGCGGACGCGCTTGTCCACCGGGGCAAGCCATCCCTTGCCCGCGCCATCGATCTCGACCACGCCCAGCATCTGGTCGGTCTGGGCGGGCAGCTTCTTCATCGGATGGGCGATCCAGCCCTTGCCGGCTTCCTCGGTCCGCGCCAGCACCCGGTCGCCCACGCGCAGCGCCTGCTGCCGCTGCTTGCCGCGCTGCTCCACCAGCCGCACGCGCGGCGGCGGCGCGCCGTCATCGGGATGCCAGCTATCGGGAATGGCGATCGCATCGCCGTCCTCGGTATCGACCACGCGCAGCACCGTCACGCGCGGCACGCCGCCCATGCGGTGAAACGCGGTGCGGTTGCCGTCGATCAGGCCTTCCTCGGCCATGTCCTTGAGCAACGCCTTGAGCGCGATCTTCTCCTGCCCCTTCAGCCCGAACGCGCGCGCAATCTCGCGCTTGCCGGCGGGCTCGTCGGACCGGGCTATGAAATCGAGAACCTGCTGGCGCGTGGGCAGGCCAGGCTCTGGTCGAAGCGTTTTGGCTGAAGGCATCAACGCCATGTGGCGCTTTGCCGCCCGCAACTCAAGGCGAACGTGGCCTAAATCCCCCTAATCGCGATCGGACATACCCCGAATGCAACCTAGAAGCGCGTGGGCTCGTCTCCGTAGCGATTGGGTCCGTCTGTCGATTTCAGAACCCCGAAGATCACCACGAACAGTACCGGCACCCAGCCCAGCAAAGCTATCGGCCCTTGTCCCTGCATCATCGTCATGGGACCGTTGGCGGCCGATCCCGGCGCCTGAATTCGCTCCATCACCTCGATCGCGCGATCCATCTGTACGGGCAGCATCGCCAGCGCCACAGCGTAGGACAGACCGGGGACCAGCACGAGCCATCCCGAAAGGCCGCTGTCGTGCAGCCGCCGGGCCAGACTGGCAGCCAGCAGCACGATCGTAACCACGCCAATGACGATCCCTATGCCGGCCATGGTCTGCATCATGCCCGTCATCTGATGCATCATCTGCGCCTGGACCACGGCCTCGCCATCGTTGCGTTGGGCGGCCTGAAACCCTGCGCGCATCAGGTCCACCGTGAGCGGAATTGAAACGGCCATGCCGCCCGCAACGCGCAGCAAAACCACGAATAGCACGTAATACCAGAACGTCTGGCGCGCATCGCGACCCCGGGGATCGAAAATATGGACCAAGCCGTGCCGAACCGCCCCAAGCATCCCTCGACCCCACCTTCACTACCAGACGCATCATTTTTTGCCGCGGCGGCGCAAGCGCGTCCAGCGCCAATGGATCGGCATTGGCGCTACCATCAGGGGAGCGCGGATGCGACCGGAACGAACCCACCCCCGGGCAGCGCGGAGGCAATCGGGCTTTCGCTGCCGTCGGCCGCTTTCGCGCTGACCCCGAAGAACCAGTCATCGCCACGCACACCATCGAACCGCACGCTGGTGCCGGTCACGCCTTCGCGGACTTTTTCCTGCCATGCCGGCGCATCCGTGCGCCGCCGCCAGATCGTGTAGCTGGCCGCGCCGTCCACCGGCTTCCACGCGATGTCGGTCCAGGTCGATACCGCCGCCTTGACCGTCGCCACGGGCGGCATCGGCGCGGCGGCCAGCGCCGCCAGCCCGCGCACGTTGAGGCGGACGACCTTGGCCAGATAGGGAAAGTCCATCTCGTCGATGGTATCGCCGAACTTCACCCCGTTCTCGGTGCGCAGATCCTGGTGCTGGTGCTCGTAATCCTCGACCGCCACGGTGAAGCGCACCGCGGGATAGCCCTTGTCCGAAAACGGCAGCTGGTCCCCGCCACGCCCCATGCGGTCGGCGCGCCAGATCTGCCGGACTTCCAGCCCCGTGGCGTCGCTAATGGCCAGCCCCGCCAGCCAGCGCGAAAGGTTGCGCGATGGGCTGTCGTTCTCGCCGCCAAAGCGCCGCTGCGCCGCGCGGAGCGCATCGGTGCCATCGGCACGCGGCCCTTCGGAAAGGATGCGGACGTGCGTATCGTCCTTCCACCCGTCGGACCCGCGCGATCCGCCGACGATGTCGTTGTTGAACACGGCCTTGATCGTCCAGCCATGCTCTGCCGCGTAATCGGCCAGCAGCTTGCCGCCCAGCAGCCCCTGTTCCTCGCCCGAAAGCGCGGCATAGACGATCGTCGAGGGGAATTTCTGGCGTGACAGCACGCGCGCGGCTTCCAGCACCAGCGCGGTGCCCGATCCATCGTCGTTGGCGCCGGGCGCATCGATCGTGGCGTTGAGCACGTCCGACGCGCGGCTGTCGATGTGCCCCTGCACGATCACCACCTCGTTCGGACGCTCGGTGCCGCGCTGGATCGCGACCACGTCGACCAGGCGCGTCGGTGTCGGCACGCGCTCACCCTGCACCATGCGTTCGGGCAGCACGATCTCCAGGCAATTGCCGCAGGCCTTGGACGTCTTGCGGAATTCCGCTTCCGCCCAGGCCCGCGCCGCGCCGATCCCCCGTTTCGGGTCGGTCTGGGTGGACAGGGTATGGCGCGTGCCGAAGGCCACCAGCTTCGCCACGTCCGCTTCAAGGCGTGCTTGCGAAATGGCGTCTTCGGGCGCCGCGATGGCGGGGGCGGAGCAGGTGAGGGCGAGCAGGGCGATAATGGAAAGGCGCTTCATGCCGCGCAGGGTAACCGTTAGCCCCTGCCCCTCGCAAGCACCGGCAGGAAAAAGGGATGAGAACCCGAAGGTTGCCCGCCCTATCCGATCAATAAGCCCGTGCGATCAGGATGCGCTCGACCGCCGGTTCGCCGGTGAACGGGCACGGCCCTTCCGGCGGCGCGGCATCCATCGGCGTGTTGCGGATGGTGAGCTTCAGCCCCTTCAGCGTTTCCACGACCTTGTCGAGCGCCGCGCCGGTGGGGCGGGACCAACCCATTTCCACCCAGCCGGGGAACTTGCGGTCTTCGGCGAAATAGGCGGCAAGCCCGTCCAGATCGGTCACGTCGCGCACCACCTGCGCATCGCGCTTCGCCTGCGCTTCGGCGTACAGGCCTTGCTGGATGGCTTCCAACTCGGCCACCGCCGTCGCGACGAAATCGTCCTTTGCCTGCGCCACGAAGTTGGGCTTGCCATCCTCGCGCCACAACCGGTCACGGCGCAGCGCGCTGACCTGCCCGCTCTCGGCATCGCGGCCGCCGATTTCAAGCACCAGCGGCACGCCCTTCTTCACCCAGGCCCAGCGCTTGGCGGTGGCCTTGCCAGGGCGCTTGTCGAGCAGCACGCGCACGCGCTCGCCGAACGCCGATTGCCGCGCCAGCGCCGCGCGCAGGCCTTCGCAATAGGCGAGCAGCGCCTCGTCGCCTTCGTTGTCGCGCAGCATCGGCAGGATGACGATCTGCTGCGGCGCCACCTGCGGCGGCACGCGCAAGCCGTCATCGTCACCATGGGTCATGATCACGCCGCCGATCATGCGGGTGGAAACGCCCCAGCTGGTGGTGTGGCACAGCGTCTGCTGGCCTTCCTTGTCCTGATAGCGGATGCCCGCCGCTTCGGCGAAGCCGGTGCCGAGGTAATGCGAGGTGCCGGCCTGCAGCGCCTTGCCATCCTGCATCATCGCCTCGATCGAATAGGTCGCGACCGCGCCGGGGAAGCGTTCGTTTTCGGGCTTGGCGCCGGCGATGACCGGCATCGCCAGCACGTCCTCGGCAAACGACCGGTACATTTCGAGCGCGCGCAGCGTTTCCTGCATCGCGTCGGCCTCGTCCGCGTGCGCGGTATGCCCTTCCTGCCACAGGAATTCGCTGGTGCGCAGGAACATGCGCGTGCGCATTTCCCAGCGCACGACATTGGCCCACTGGTTGGTCAGCAAAGGCAGGTCGCGCCACGATTGCACCCAGCGCGCCATCGCCGCGCCGATCACCGTTTCCGACGTGGGGCGCACCACCAGCGGCTCTTCCAGCTTCGCTTCGGGGTCGGGCACCAGTCCGCCCTTGCCGTCCGCGATCAGGCGGTGGTGCGTGACCACGGCCATCTCTTTGGCGAAGCCTTCGACGTGGTCGGCTTCCTTGGCGAAGTAGGACAGCGGAATGAACAGCGGGAAGTAGCAGTTCTCGACGCCCGCTTCCTTGATCCGTTCATCCATGATCTTCTGGATGCGTTCCCAGATGCCATAGCCCCACGGCTTGATCACCATGCAGCCGCGCACCCCCGATTCCTCGGCAAGCTCGGCCTCGGCGATCACCGCCTGGTACCACTGGGCAAAGTCTTCGTCGCGCGTAACGTTCAGCGCGTGCTTGATCTTGGGCTGGTTCATGCCGCGCGGGTTAAGCGGCAATCGACAAAGGGGCAAGACGGTTTGCAGCGGTTCCGCACGGTTCGTGGCCCGGCGATCACGCCACCGGCACCCGCACCGGCCCCGCGCTCGCCGCTATTTCGTGATCTGGTCCAGCTTCTTCTGCATTTCGGCCATCTGCTTGCGCAGTTCGGCCAGTTCGTCACCTTCGCCGGCGGAGGGCTTTTCCGCTTCGCGCGCGGGGGCGCCCGGCACGAACGCGGCGGCGGCGGCCTTGAAGATTTCCATGTTGCGCTGGGCCAGTTGCGCCAGCGGGTTGGCGCCGATGCTATCTTCGATCGCCTTGCGCAGCTTGTTCTGGTTTTCGCGGAAATAGTCCATCGACGCTTCGAGATAGCCAGGCAGCAGCGCCTGCATCGAATTGCCGTACATGGAGATCAACTGGCGCAGGAAATTGGTGGGCAACATCTGTTCGCCCGCAGATTCCTCTTCCATGATGATCTGCGCCAGGATCGAATGCGTCAGGTCCGCGCCCGTCTTGGCGTCGATCACCTGGAAGTCGATGTTTTCCTTCACCATCTGGGCGAGATGGTCCAGCGTGATGTAGCTCGACGTCCGCGTGTTGTAGAGCCGCCGGTTGGCGTACTTCTTGATGATTACGGTATCGCCGTCTTTGGACTGGTTGGCCATCGTGGTGCGCCCTTCATGGTTTATCGGCGTCATTAGCAGATGCAGTATGTGCGGCGCAACACGGGGGCACAAGCCCACTTGCCTCAGGTTTGGCGGAAAAAGCGACGCCCGAGCAGGGTAAAGAGTTCATATTGAGACAATCCGCTGATCGCGGCCGCCGAAACGGGGTCATAATCGACCGTCAGCCAGTCGCCCTCGCCGCAACCGGGCGCATCGTCCAGCGCGACGATGGTGAGGTCCATCGAGATTCGCCCCAGCACCGGGATGGGGATTCCCCGCCATGAAAGGCCGCCCTTGCCCGACCAGCAGCGCAGATAGCCGTCGGCATAGCCCAGCGCGATCACGCCCGCGCGCATCGGGCGCGGCGCGATGAAGGTGGCGTTGTATCCCACGCCCTCGCCCGCTTCGATCCGGCGGACCTGCAGCACTGCCGCTTCGGGATAGGCGACCTGGCGGATCGCCCCCGCCATTTCCGCGCGCGCGATCCCGCCATAGAGCGCCAACCCAGGCCGCGTCAGGTCCGCGTGATAGGCATCGCCCAGCATGATTCCCGCGCTGTTGGCCAGGCTGTAGCGCCGCGCCGATACCTGCCGCCGCACTTGTCCGAAACGGTTCAATTGCTGCGCGTTCTGGGGCACGTCCTCGTCCGCCGAAGCCAGGTGGCTGATGCAGCAATCGATGGTCAGCGCCTGCAGCACCGGATCGCCCAGATCGCCCATCGCCAGACCCAGGCGGTTGATGCCGGTATCGACCATGACATGACACGCGCCGCCGCCAGCGGCGGACCAGCGCCGGGCCTGCTCCAGCGAATTGAGCACCGGCCGCACGCCGCTTTCGAGGGCGAATGCCACGTCGGCATCGTTCAGCGGTCCATGCAGCACGGCGATCTGCTCCGCCGGCACATGCGGCAACAGCGCCGCCGCCTCGCTCCAGTGTGCCACGAACCAGTTGCGACACCCCGAGCGCGCCAGTTCCGGCACCACTACGGTTGCCCCCATGCCATAGGCATCGGCCTTCACCGCCGCGCCCGCGACCGCCTTGCCCGACCAACCGTCCAGCGTCCGCCAGTTGCGGGCGAGTGCGTCCAGGTCCAACCTCAGGCGAAGCGCGGCGGGCGGAACAGCGAAATGGGTGGGATCAGACGGCATCGTCACCATAGGCTTGTGGAGGACCGCCCTTTAGCCCCCACATCGCCACGAGGAAAGCCACCGCCACCACGACCCAGGTGTACCACAGACCCGAATAGGGATCGCCTGTCTTGGCCACGATCAGGCTCGATATGAACGGCAGGAAGCCGCCGAAATACCCCGTGCCGATGTGATAGGGGATCGACATCGAGCTGTAGCGGATGCGGGGCGGGAACATCTCCGTCAGCAGCGCGGCGACAGGGCCGTAGGTGAAGCCGGACAGAGCCATCAGCAGCAGTAACGAAGCGATGATTCCCGCAATCTGCACCGGGCCAGGGCGGACCTTGGTGAAATCATATCCGGCATCGGCCAGCATCGCCTGCAAGGCCTTGGCGCGCGCCGCCTTGTCCGTCCAGGGATAGGCATCGAGCTGCAGGACGCGATCACCCGCCCGCAGCGTCAACGCCGGCGCGGTCTTCAGGCTATAGGGCACGCCCGATCCCGCCAGATCGGCCAGCAGCTTTCCGCACTGCGTCGACTGTTCGGTCGAAAACGCGCTGAAGCTGCAATCCGGGCCAGCGACCGTGACCGGGGCGCGGCGTGCCTGTTCAGCCAGCGCGGGGTTGGCAGAGGCGCCCATCAGCCAGAACGCCGGGAACAGCAGCAGCAGCGTGGCGAGATAGCCGATCACGATCGGCTTCTTGCGGCCGACCCTGTCGGAGATGTGGCCCGCCAACAGGTAGAACAGCATACCCACCGCCGCGCCCACGCCGACCACGATTTCGGCCAAGGTATCATCCACGCGCATCGCCGATTTCAGGAACGAAAGGCCGGTGAACATCGCGGTGTACCAGATCACCGTCAGCCCGGCCGCGATGCCGAACAGCGCGATGAACAGGCGCTTCCTGTTGCCGGGATAGGTCAGGCTTTCGACAAAGGGGTTGCCGGCGATCTCGCCTTGTTCCTTCATCGCCTGAAACACCGGGCTTTCCGACAGTTTCATGCGCATCCACAGCGATACCGCCAGCAGTGCCAGGCTGACGAGGAACGGCACGCGCCAGCCCCAGTCCTTCCACACCGCCTCGCTCATCAGGCTCTTGCAGGTCAGCACCACGATCAGGCTGAGCACGAAACCGCCCACCACGCTGGCCTGGATATAGCTGGTGAAATAGCCGCGGCGGCCGGGTTCGGAATGCTCCGCCACGTAGACGGCCGCTCCGCCATACTCGCCGCCCAGCGCCAGCCCCTGCAGGATGCGCAGCAGGATCACCAGCACGGGCGCAGCCATCCCGATCGTCGCGGCGGAAGGGATCAGGCCGACGCCCGCCGTGGCGATGCCCATCAGCGTGACGGTAACGAGGAACGTGTACTTGCGGCCCAGCCGGTCGCCCAGAAAGCCGAACAGCACCGCCCCCAGCGGCCGGAACCCGAAGCCGACCGCGAAGACCAGCCAGAACAGCAGCATTTCCAGCGTGGCATTGCCGGTCGGGAAGAACGCCTTGGACAGGATGGCGCCCAGCGTGCCGTAAATGAAGAAATCGTACCATTCGAACACGGTGCCGGCCGACGACGCGGCGATAACCAGCCGAATGTCCGCCGCGCTTGGTTCAGCGCCCGCTGCTGCCATTGTCCGTCCTCTTCCCCGTTTATAGCCCCGCTCTAGCGAACGCGGCGGGATCGGGAAAGAGCCGTTCAAGCCGCCTGTTCAAGAGCGGAAAGCGCGGCTTCCCAGGCCAGCATGATCGCGCCATGGCGCGCCGGAAAGTCGCGGGCAACGGCGATAAGGTCGATACCCGGCCAATCCGGCATCGCGCCATCGCCCGCCAGCCATGCGGCCAGCGCATCGCGCGCGGCCGCGATGGCAGCGGCATCGCGGCCGATCGCGGCTTCGGCGAAAACGGAGGCCGCCGCCTGCCCTACCGCGCAGGCGTGCGGTCGCAGGCCCAGCCCGTTTATCGTGCCATCGGCATCCGTCCGCAGCGCCAGCCCGATCGTGCTGCCGCAGCTGCGCGAGCGCGCCTCACCCCGCAAGGGCAAGGCTTCGTCCCACGGCCAGTTGGCCAGCCCCGCCGCCGCCGCCAGCATGGCCGGCGTGTAGAGAGCGCGCGCGGAACTGGCCACGGTTCAGTCTTCCTTATCGGCGTACGTGTCGGCCCGATGGCGTGAAGCCGACTTCTTGGCCGCTTTCTTGTGCGCGGCCGCCTTGTCCTTCTTTGCCTTGGCTGCCTCGTCAGCCTTGGCGTCCGCTTCCGCCGCCGCGCGGCGATCCGCGATCATCGTCATCAGTTCCTCGCTGGCCGCGTTAAGGAACGGATAGGTGCGCGCCTGCGAAATCCACATCGGCCGGCCGCTGACTCCCCACACCACGTCATAGCCGAAGACCAGAATCGAAAAGCCTAGAACGACGATGATGAAGCCCTTCACCGCGCCGAAACCGAAGCCGAGCAGCCGGTCGATCGGCCCCAGCACCGAATTGCGGCTGGCGCTTCCGATGCGGCGCGCGATGAAGCGGGTGATCCCGTAGGGCACGATCAGCAGCAGCACGAAGGCGAGCACACCACCGCCGGTCTCGTTCTCCAGATAGGGCGTCAGCAGTTGCGTGAGCGGTTCGTGCAGATAATGCACCGCGAACAGCGAGATGCACCACGCCGCCACGGCGAGGATTTCCTCCACGAAACCGCGAAAGAATCCACCGATCGCGCCGACCGCGACGATCAGGAATACAACATAGTCGAAGCCGGTCATTACCCGGTGAAATTAGGAGCCGCCCACAATCCGGTCAACGAGATTTGGCAGCAACCGCAACGGCGCATAGCTGAGACCGGCCACCTTCTCGATGCTGCCATCAGGGCCATAGGCGCGGGAAAAGCCCAGTTTCGCGGCTTCCTTGAGCCGGATGGAGCTGTGCGCCACGGGCCGGACCTCGCCCGCCAGCGATATTTCGCCGAACCAAGCCGCCTGCGCCGGCAGCGGCCGGTCGGCCAGCGCCGAAACCAGCGCCGCCGCCACCGCGAGATCGGCAGCGGGATCGGTCAGGCGATAGCCGCCCGCCACGTTGAGATAGACTTCGGCTGCGGAGAAATTCAGCCCGCACCGCGCTTCCAGTACGGCCAGCAGCATGGCCAGCCGTCCGCTGTCCCAGCCCACCACCGCGCGCCGCGGCGTGGCCCCGCTGGCGAGGCGCACGGTAAGCGCCTGGATCTCCACCAGCACCGGCCGCGTCCCTTCCAGCGCGGGGAACACCGAACTGCCCGGCACCGGTTCGTCCCGGCCGGAAAGGAACAGCATGGAGGGGTTGCCGATCTCCTCCAGCCCTGCCCCCGCCATCGCGAAAACGCCGATCTCGTCCACCGCGCCGAAGCGGTTCTTCAGCGCGCGCAGGATGCGGTACTGGTGGCTGCGTTCGCCCTCGAAGCTCATCACCACGTCGACCATGTGTTCCAGCACGCGCGGGCCGGCGATCGAGCCGTCCTTGGTGACATGGCCCACCAGCACCAGCGCGACGCCGTTCTCCTTGGCATAGCGAATCAGTTCGAACGCACAGCCGCGCACCTGGCTGACCGTGCCTGGCGCGCCTTCGATCTGGTCCGAATGCATCGTCTGGATCGAATCGATCACCAGCAGCGCCGGCGGCTTCATGCCGCCCAGAGTCGTCAGGATGTCACGCACCGAGGTATTGGACGCGAGCCGGATCGGCGCATTGCCCAATCCGAGCCGGTCGGCGCGCAGGCGCACCTGGTCGGACGCTTCCTCGCCGCTGATATAGACCGCCTCTGCGCCCGCCAGCGCGATGCATGCGGCCGCCTGCAGCAGCAGCGTGGACTTGCCGATTCCCGGATCGCCGCCCATCAGGATCGCCGATCCCGGCACCAGCCCGCCACCGAGCGCGCGGTCGAATTCGGCAAGGCCGGTCTTGCGCCGCTCCGGCAGCTTGACCGGCTGATCGAGCGAGACGAACGAGACCAGCCGACCGCCGCTCGACAGGTCATGCCTCGCCGAAAACACCGTCTCCGGCGCTTCCTCCACCAGCGTGTTCCATTCGCCGCAATCGGCGCATTGCCCCTGCCAGCGGGGTGAAACGCTGCCGCAGGACTGGCAGACATAGCGGCGCTTGGGTTTGGCCATGGCCTGCGCTTAACGGGAACGTATCAGGAACGCAAGCCGTGTGATCGCCGCAACGCTCCTCGCCGTCACCCCTTGGGCATCAGCCGCATCGCCTCGCTGGCCAGCGCTTCCGCGCCAGCGGCGATGACCTTGTCGGCCTCAGGTGCCCAGAACGGACTGTGCAGCGATGGCAGCGCCCTTCCCTCCCGCTTTGCCGCTTCCAGTTCGCTGGCCGGGCGGCCGCCGACCCAGAAGATCGTCGCGCCCATGCGGTCAGGATCGGCGCGCCAGAACTCGCCGAAATCCTCGCCCGCCATCACCGGCGGCGTCTGCACCGCGCCCGTATCGCCAAACTGCCGCTTCATGTCGGCCAACACCCGCTGGCTGAACGCGGGCGGATTGAACGTTGCGCGGGTATAGGGATCGAGCACCGAGACCACCGGCATCCGGTCCTGCGGCACGCCTGACGCCATCGCCTCGCCCGCCGCGATGCGGCGGATGCCGTCGAGCAGCAGCTTGCGCTGTTCATCGCTGTAGCTGCGCACGGTGAGCTGGAGCCTCGCCTCGTCGGGGATGATGTTGTGCTTGGCGCCGGCATGGAAGCTGCCGACAGTGACCACGCCCGGCTCGAACGGGCTGTTCTCGCGGCTGATCAGCGTCTGCAGGCGCATGACGATGGCGCTGGCCAGCACGATCGGGTCTTTCGTGGTCTGCGGATAGGCGCCGTGCCCGCCGAGCCCCTTCACCGTGATGTCCACGCTGTCGACATTGGCCAGCGCATAGCCCGGCGTCACCCCGATCACGCCCGACGGCAGATCGCCGGTATCGTGGAACGCCAGCGCTAAATCGGGCTTGGGAAAGCGGGTGAACAGGCCGTCGGCCAGCATCGCGCGCGCGCCGAGGCCGATTTCCTCCGCCGGTTGCCCGATCATCACCAGCGTGCCCGACCACGCATCGCGGTGCGCGGCCATCAGCTTGGCCACTTCCATCCACGCGGTCATGTGCGTGTCGTGCCCGCAGGCGTGCATGATCCCGCTTTCGACGCCAGCGGTGGACGTGCCGCGATCCTTCGAGGCGAAGGGCAGCCCGGTCTGTTCGACCACCGGCAGCCCGTCCATGTCGGCGCGGATCAGCACGGTCGGGCCGGGGCCGTTGCGCAGTACCGCGACGACGCCGGTGCGGCCCACTTTCTCCGTCACCTCGAACCCCGCCTTGCGCGCGGCGGCGGCCAGTTGCGCGGCGGACTTCACTTCCTGGAAGCTCAGTTCCGGGTGCGCGTGCAGGTTGCGGTAAGTCTGCAGCAGCCCCGGCAGATCGGCAGCGATTTCCGCGCGCAGATCGGGCGCGGCAGCCTGGACGGCGGCGGGGATACAAAGAGCGGCGGCGCCGAGCGCCAGCAGGGAGCGGAACGTCATCGCGCCACTCTATCGCCGGGCGGGGCCGGTGCAAACGTCCTTTCCTGGCCCCGAAGAAATGCTTTGTGGCAATGCCGGGCCCACACCCCACATCGGCCACCACATCGACCTCAGCATTGACACGGCAACAGGACAGGACGGATCATGACGGACGCAGCAACGATCGACACCGCGCGGCAGGCGGCCGCCCGGCACTTGCGCGACGGCGGCTTCGAGAGCGAGGCGGCGATGGTGTCCGAAGGGCGCGGCGACGATTTCGCCGAGGTGCGGATCGCCCTGTCGCTGCTGCGCATCCTGGGCGAGCGGCCCGCGCGCACCGCGCCGCCGGTCATGCGCAACGGCCGGCGCCTTGTCGGCGAGGAGTGTTGAGTCGGGAGTGTTGAGGGGGGAGCGCTGAGGCTCCCTCGCTTTCAGTAGTGTGGTACGGGCGGCCGGACTCGAACCGGCATGGGCTTTCGCCCGAGGCATTTTAAGTGCCATGCGTCTACCATTCCGCCACGCCCGCGCGTTCGACGAAACCCCGGCCTTGCCGGAGAACGAAGGCGCCCTATAGGGCGCTGTTCCCCGGCAAGCCAGAGCCAATGTGCAAAATTTAGACGCGCCGGTCAGCGAGCCTTGAGCGCGCCAGCCACCAGCTTGTGCAGCTTGGAATGGAGCGCATCGTTGCCGGCCAGGACGGTTTCGTCGCAGATCGGCAGCGAACGGCCCTTGTAGTCCGAAACGAAACCGCCGGCTTCGCGCACCAGCAAGCATCCGGCCGCGCTGTCCCACGGTTGCAGGCTGCTTTCCCAGAACCCGTCAAAGCGGCCGGCGGCCACCCACGCGAGATCCAGCGAAGCCGCGCCGAAGCGACGGATGCCGGCCACGCGCGGGCCAAGCTCGTGGTAGATGCGGGTCCATTCGCCCATGTCGCCCCGGCCCGCGAAGGGAACGCCGGTGGCGATCAGCGCCTCGTCCAGATGGCGGCGCGCCGAAACGCGCAGGCGGCGGTCCTGCAACCATGCGCCCCGGGTCTTTTCGGCCCAGAAGCTCTCGTCGGTCACGGGCTGATAGACGATGCCGGCGGTCACTTCGCCCCAGCCCCTGCCGTCCAGCGTCGGTTCCTGCACCGCGATCGAGATCGCGAAATGCGGGATGCCGTGGAGGAAGTTGCTGGTGCCGTCGAGCGGGTCGACGATGAAGCGCGGCTTGCCGGGCTCGCCCGCGATCTCGCCGCCTTCCTCCATCAGGAAGCCCCAGTCCGGCCGCGCCTGGCGCAGTTCGTCCCAGATCGTCCGTTCGGCGGCCTGATCCGCCTTGGACACGAAGTCGGCCGGCCCCTTGCGGCTGACCTGGAGATGTTCGACTTCGCCAAAGTCACGGCGCAGGCGCGTGCCGGCCTTGCGGGCGGCACGTTCCATCACGCGGATCAGTCCGGAAATTGCGGCCATCGCGGATCAGCCCGCCTTGCCGACGTAGGAACGTTCGTACACGTCCACGACGATGCGCGTGCCGCTTTCGATGTGCGGCGGCACCATCACGCGCACCCCGTTGTCGAGGATTGCGGGCTTGTAGCTCGAAGAGGCGGTCTGGCCCTTCACCACGGCGTCGGCTTCGACGATCGTGGCTTCGACCTGTTCGGGCAACTGCACCGAGATCGGGCGTTCGTCGTACATTTCGAGCAGCACGGTCATGCCGTCCTGCAGGAACGCGGCGGCATCGCCGAGAAGATCGCTGGGCAGCGTGATCTGGTCGTAGGTTTCCACGTCCATGAACACCAGGTCGTCGCCTTCGGCATAAAGGAACTGGAAATCCTTGGTATCGAGGCGGACGCGCTCGACCGTGTCGGCGCTGCGGAAGCGGACGTTGGTCTTGCGGCCGTCGATGAGGTTCTTCATCTCGACCTGCATGAAGGCACCGCCCTTGCCGGGCTGGGTGTGCTGGGTCTTGGCAACTTTCCAGATGCCCTTTTCGTATTCCAGGATATTGCCCGGACGGATGTCCACGCCGCTGATCTTCATGATGGAAAGAGCCTTACCGTGAGTAGGGAAGCGCGCGCCTTAGCCGCTGTGGCCGATTGCTTCAAGCGGCAGCCGCGTGCTAGCGCGATATCCATCATGAACCGTCGTCTTTTCCCTGCCTCGCTCGCCGTGATCGGCTCGCTTGTCGTCACGGCTCCGGTTGAGGCGGTTCCGGGCGGCCCGATCCACACCTTGCTGCGCGGGCGCTGGATCTGCGAACTGCCGGGCGATGCCGAAATGCAGCCGACCGCGCTGCCCGACGACAGCTTCCGCGCAATTCCGGATTCGAGCTACCAGATGGCCGACGGAAAGCGCGGCACCTACGCGCTGTTCGGCCGTATCCTGACGATGACGAGCGGCCCGCTGAAAGGCCGGCGCTATCAGTTGAACAACCGCGCGATGGCCCGGCAGATCGATGCGGCAGGCGAGTTCATCGGGCCACGCTGCATCCACGCCGGCACGCCGACAGGCGTCGACGCGGGCGATGATTCGTCCGGGTCCGACAGCGGCAACTCTGACATCTGACCCGGATCAGCGGGCGGCGCCATCGCGCCGCATCCGCCAGTAGGCATAGCCCACCAGCCCGCCAAACACCGCAATGCCCAGCGGCATGGCCACGGGGTTTGCGTGAACGATCGCCAGCGAATCGGGGTCGTTGGTGGCAGCCACGATCGCGGCATAGGCAATGTTGAACAGGCCATCGCCAACGATCAGGCCGGTGGCGGTCAGCACGCCCATGCGTTCGGCCAGTTCCGGATCGGCCTGCCGCGCGGCCCAGCGGTTGTAGAGATGGCCCAGGATCGCGCCGATCACGACCATCCCGGTGGTCTGCGTGGGCAGGTACATGCCCATGCCGACCGCGAGCGGCGGTAAGGCACCACGGCCCGACCGGCGCAGCGCGCCATCGACCGCCAGCGCCACCACGCCGATCGCCGCGCCCAGACCCACGAGGTTCCAATCGAGGCTGCCGCCCAGCACGCCTTGCGCGATGGTGGAGATCAGCGCGGCCTGCGGCGCCGCCAGCGCGTTTTCGCCCGCCCCCGGCGCGCCAAGGAACCCGAAGGTGCCGTTGAGCAGATCAAGGATGGGCGGGATCACCAGCGCGCCGAACAGCACGCCCAGCACGAGCGCGACTTGCTGACGCCATGGCGTCGCCCCGACAAGCTGGCCGGTCTTGAGATCCTGCAGGTTGTCGTTGGAAATCGTGGCCACGCCGAACACGATCGCGGTGACGAACAGCGCGAAGGCGACAAGCGCCTTGGTTGCCGCCGCATCCCCGCCCCGCCCGTACAGCGCCAGCAGGATCAGCGAGATGCCCAGGGCGGCGAGGATGCCAACGCCCGAGATCGGGCTGTTCGACGCGCCGATCAGCCCGGCCATATAGCCGCAAACCGAAGCGATGAAGATGCCGGCGACCAGCACATAGAGCACGGCGGCCGCCAGCCCGATCCCCAGCGATTCAGCGACCGGGCCGCCGGCCGCGAAATCGGCCAGCAACAGCGCGATCGGCACCATCGACAGCAGGATCGTGCCGCCCACCAGGCCGATCGGCAGGTCGCGCTCGGTCAGGTCCAGCGAGGCGTAGCCCGCCTGCTTGCGCGCCCGGCTGGCGGCGATGGCTCCGGCCACGCCGCGCACGATCGGGCCGATCACCCGCAGCAGCGTCCAGATCGCCGCCACGCCGATGGCCCCCGCGCCGACGAAGCGGATGCGCTGGCGGAACACGGTGGAGATGAAATCGGCGAGTTCGGTCCCCGTCGGGGGGCCGCCGGCGGTCAACACCGGCAGCAGCACGCCGAAGCTGATGACGATGCCCACCAGCATGGCGATGCCCACTGCCAACCCGACGAGATGCCCGACCCCGACGAGCGCCATCGACAGTCCGCCGCCGAACGCGGTGCCGCCCGCGCCGACGCGGATCAGGGTCGAGGCTTCCTCCGCCACCAGCTTGAGCTTGGCGAGCAGCGGATAGAGCGCCGCCAGCAGCGCCCCGCGCATCACCGCCGCCAGCCCGCGCCGGTTTTCTTCCGCGCCACCGACACCCGCGCCGACCTTGAGCACTTCCGCCGCGGCCACGCCTTCGGGATAGGGCAGGTCCGATCCGGTCACCAGCGCGCGGCGCAGCGGCACCGAATACATCACGCCCAGGATGCCGCCGACCGCGATCACCGCGACGGATTCCCAATAGGGAAAGCCCGTCCACCACCCGATCATGACCAGGCCCGGCAGCACGAACACGATGGCCGAAAGCGTGCCGGCGGAGCTGGCGATCGTCTGGACGATATTGTTTTCCTGGATCGTCGCGCCCGAAAGCAGCCGCAGTACGGCCATGGAAATCACCGCGGCCGGGATCGAGGTGGCGAACGTCAGCCCGATGCGCAGGCCAAGATAGACGTTGGCCGCCGTGAACACGACCGTCAGCACCGCGCCAAGGACCACGCCGCGCAGGGTCAGTTCCCGGACCGGCCCCGTGCCCGATTCGCCTGCGCTCATGCTCGATCTCCGTTCAGGAAACTCCGCCTTTTCCTGACGAAGTTGACAAAGTTGACCCGGTCCAGCGGAAAGGATCGCCCCTTCCCCGCGCGGACTTCGCAGGCCCTGTTTGGCATGGTGCGGCGGATTAGGAAAGCGGGGCGCCGTTAGCCGTGCTGGCCCTCATGCTGACCCCCATGTTGACGGCGCACTTCCTCGACTCGCCCGTCGAGCATCGTCACGCGCACATCAGCCACTTCGGCAATGCCGGTATCGTGGGTGACGCAGACCACCGCCCGGCCCTGTTCGTGCGCCAACGTGCGGAACAGGTCGACCACGCGCGCCGAATTGGTGGAATCGAGATTGCCGGTCGGCTCGTCGCCCAGGATCAGCGCGGGATCGTTGGCCAATGCGCGCGCGATGGCGACGCGCTGGCGTTCGCCGCCGGAGAGCTTGTCGGGGGACTTCAGCACCTTTTCGCCCAGGCCCACGTCAGCGAGCAGCGTCCGCGCGCGCGCATCGGCCTCGGCGCTGGACAGCTTCCCGAGCCGGCGGATCGGCAGCATCACGTTTTCCAGCGCGTTGAATTCGGGCAGCAGGAAATGGAACTGGAACACGAAGCCGAAGTGTTCGAGCCGGATGCGCGCACGCTCGTCGCCCGAAAGCGGCGTCATGTCTCGTCCTTCGAACAGCAGCCGTCCCTGCGTAGGCCGGTCGATCAGGCCCAGCAGGTACAGCAGCGACGACTTGCCGCAGCCCGAAGGCCCGACGATGGCGGTGAAGCACCCGGGCTGGATGGCAAGGTCCGCGCCGTCCACCAGCGTCACCGGGGGATCGACCGGCAGCCGACGGGTAAGTCCTTCGGCGACAAGGACGGGCCGGTCCGGGGCGGGCGCGTTCACATCGCCCCCCGCAGGATGTCCACGGGATCGACCTTGGCCGATTTGCGCGCGGGCAGCCACGCCGCCACGCCGCCCGCCAGCAGCGAGGCCGCCGCTGCGATCAGGTATTGCCGGGGACTGCGGTCGATCGGGATCGACTGGTCCTCGCCCCCGATGGAAAAGCGCAGCGAACCGAGAATGCTCATCAGCGCATAGCCGAGCAACCAGCCCAGCAGCACGCCGATCACCGCCAGCGCAAGCCCTTCGACGACGAATACGATCTGCAGGTCCGCTTCCGAAAAGCCCATCGACCGCAGGATCGCGATGTCGCGCCGCTTGTCGGCCACGCTGTTGGAAACGGCGGTGTAGATGCCGAAGCTCGCCACCAGCAGGATCGCGGAAACCACGGTGTACATGATGATGTTGCGCGTCACCAACAGCGAGAGGAAATCGGACGAGCGTTCCTGCCAGCTTTCCGCCTTGTAGCCATAGCGTTGCTCCAGCGTGCGGGCGACATCCTGCGCGGTATAGGGATCGCTCAGCTTGATGCCGATGCGGTTGATGATGAACGGGCGGCCGAGCAGCGATTGCGCCTCGCGCAGCAGCATGTAGCCGTTGGACGAGCCGAGCTGCGAATTGCCCTTCTTGACCAGGCCGACGATGCGCAGCGAGCGCGTGGTGCCCGATGCCGCCGTCGCGCCGACGATGTCGCCCATGTTGAGGCCGAGCCGGCTGGCCAGTTCCTCGCCGATGATAACGCCACCCTGCACGCGCTCCAGATCGTCGAGATGCCCGGCGCGCAGCTTGTCGGAAATGGTGCTGACGCGGGATTCCAGCGCGGGATCGATGCCGATCACGCCCAGCGGCTCCTCGCGCCCGCCAAGCCGCAGCGTGACCGCACCCGAAAGGCTGGGCGAGACGACCGCGCCGGGGATGGCGGCGGCGCTGGCCATCACCGCCTGCCAGTCCTTGATACCGCGCACCTCGTTGCGGACCTTGTAGCCGTGCAGCACCACGGCGCCGTCGGGAAAGGCGCGCCGCCCCGGCTGCGGCGCCGGGCTGCGCAATTCGTCGGAAATGATGATGTGCGGGGCCACGTCGATCAATTGCCGCACGAAGTCGGCCTGGCTGCCGACCATCAGCGCCGACACCGCCAGGAAGAATCCGACGCCCACCGCCACGCCGCTGGTCGCCACCAGCGTTTGCCGCTGCCGCATCAGCAGGTGGCGCGAGGCGATGTGCAGCAGCAGGAGCAGGCGGCCGATCACGGGGTCTTGATCCTGACCTTCCGTCCTTCCGCGAGGTCGGCGGGCGGGGCGACGACCACCGTCTCGCCCGCGCGCAGCCCGCTCACGATCTCCACCATGTCGTTGGCCTCGATCCCGCGCCGCACCGTGCGGGCGTGGACCTGTCCGTCCGTCACCACCCACAGGCGATCGCCGGAAAGCGCGGTAGCCGGCACCAGCACCGCGCGTTGCGTGCTGCGCGTGACGACGTTGACCTCCAGCGTGATGCCCAGCGGCAGGTCGCCCGCGCTTTCGGGCAGCAGGCGCACGCGGAAGGCGCGGGCGTTGGGATCGCCGCTCGGGGTGACTTCATGGACGCGGGCATGGATCACGCGGCCGGGCCAGGCGTCGCTGGACATCAGCGCGTCCTGGCCGACGCGGACCCGGGTGATGTCGCGTTCGTCCACGGTCGCGGTGATGCGGATGCGCGCCGGATCGCCCAGCAGGATCAGCACGCGCGTGGGCGTGGCGAGATCGCCCGGCTCGACATCGCGCTTGGTAACCACGCCGTCGGTATTGGCGCGCACGACAAGCTGGTCGCGCCGGGCAACAGCGGTGCGTTCGCCGGCGCGGGCTGCATCGGCGCTGGCGACGGCCTGATCGCGCGCGGCGCGGGTCATCCAGCCCTGGCGATAGAGCGTTACCGTCCGGCGTTCGGTTTCCTCGGCCGCGCGCCGCTGCGCCGCCGCCTGATCGAGCAGGCCGCGTTGTTCGTCATCGACAAGGAGAACCAGCGGCTGGCCGCGCCGCACCCGGTCCCCTTCGGACACGAGCACTTGCGCCACTGGCGCGGTGATGCGGGCGGCGACCGATACCGGCTGCTGAGCCTCGACATAGCCGGTGGCATAGACGAGGTCCGCCGCCGGCCCGATCCGCGCCTTGGCGACCTCCACCGCGGGTGGCCGGGCCCGCCACGCGAGTCCGCCGGCTATAGCGCCCGCCAGCAGCAGTACCACCACGATCCAGACCAGCCAGCGCTTCCGTCCCACGCACCGTACCCCATGTCCGCCAGGGCCCACGCGCCCTTCGGATTCCCGGTCATTGGCGTGCTACGTGCGCCCGCGCCTTGCGTTGGGTCAAGCGCGGAACGGTGTTCGCTGCTTATTCGTCTTCTTCACGCCGGGGCGCGGCTGCGATGGCCGCCAGCAGGTCGCGCACGCCCTGCGCCTCGTCCCCGCCCCACACGGCGTGACTCACCGCGAGGAAATCGGCGCCCGCTGTGACCAGCGGCGCGCAATTGGCGGCGGTGATGCCACCGATGGCGACGCAGGGCAGTTCGAACAGGGTGGACCACCAGGTCAGCAGGTCCGGTTCGGGACGGTGCTCGGTTTCCTTGGTGGTGCTGGGGAAGAATGCGCCGAACGCGACGTAGTCCGCCCCGGCCTCGCCCGCTTCCATGGCGAGGTGGCGGCTGGCGTGGCAGGTCACGCCGATCTGCGCGTCACGCCCCAGGCGCTGGCGCGCTTCCTGCGGATCGCCGTCCTTCTGGCCCAGATGAACCCCATCGGCACCGAGCCGCTTGGCCAGGCTGACCGAATCGTTGACGATGAACGCCACGTCGCGGTCGGCGCAGATACGCTGGAGCGGTTCGGCCAGCCGCGCGGCGGCATGATCGTCCACGTCCTTGACGCGGAACTGGAACGCGGCGACCGGCCCGGCGTCCAGCGCGCGGACCAGCCGTTCGGGAAAGGTGCCCGAGACATCGAGCGGGGAGATGAGATACAGTTCGCTGGCGGGTTGCGTCATCGGCGCGCTCTACCGCCGTTGCGGGGCGGCGGCAATCACAAGGTCAATCTTCGAAACGCACGCCCTGCGCGGCCAGCACGGCATCGAAAGCGGCGGGATCATCAAGCCTGATCATGACCGCATGAACCGGGCGCCGATCCGCCAGCGGCGGCGAGAGCACCAGCATCCGGTTCGGATAGGCCAGGGGCACGAGATTGCGCACACCCGCTTCCTTGTGCGCGCCCGACGGCCAGCTTCTGCGCACAACCGCAATAGCACCCAGCGGCACGCTGATCTGCCGCAGCGAACCGGCGCGGAGCAGCAAGCTCCCTTCGGCAAGCACATGGGGTAGCCGCGCCATCGACCGTATCCACCGCACGATCCAGGCGAGAGACGCCGCGGTCAGCGCGGTCAGTGGCCAGGCCAGCCATGGCCAGCGCAGCGCAACGAGAAGATGGACCACGACAAGCTCGATCGACGCCAGCCCGAACAGCACCCACGCCATGGGCGCCACGCCGCGATGATAGGCAAAGGTGGACGATGAACGTGCCGGTCCGGTCATGGCTTCTCCCCGGCTATCGGTCTCCCGACAGCAAGACGCCCCTCCCCCGCTTTGCGGGGCGAGGGGCGGCCTTTCCCATCCTCTGCAATCGATAGATCGTCAGGCGGACTTGACGGTCGAACCCGTAAAGATTTCGTCAATGGCGCCGGCCAGCGAGGCATCGAATTCCGCGTCGGTCATCTGATGGCGAAGGTCTTCGAGCAGCGCACGGCTAAAGCTGGCGATGATCCCCGCGTTCTTCGCCAGTTCGACGCAGGCTTCGGGGCGCTTGTAGCCGCCCGACAGCGCGACGACGCGCAGCACCTTGGGATGGGCAACGAGCGGATCGAACGTGCCCGGCACGATCGGCAGGGACAGCTTGAGCATGACCTGCGTGCCTTCGGGCAGTTCGTCCAGGTTCTTGAGGATTTCCGCGAGCAGGATCGTGTCGCACGCAGCGCGGGTCTCGCTCTTGATGTTCACTTCGGGTTCGATGATCGGCATCATGCCATGCGCGAGCACCTGCTTGCCGACTTCGAACTGCTGCTTGACCACGGCGGCGATCCCGGCCGGGTTGGCCGAATTGATCACCGAACGTTCCTTGGTGCCATAGACGCCCAGCGCCTTGCTGCGTTCGAGCAGCGCATCGAGCTCGGGCATCGGCTTCATCAGCTGGACGCCGTCCTTTTCGTCCTCAAGCCCCTTGTCGATCTTGATAAAGGGCACCACGCCGCGTTCGATCAGCGCGGCGGGAACGGGCTTGCCGCCGGCATCGCCGTCCATCGTGCGTTCGAACAGGATCGCGCCGATCACCTTTTCGCCGGTGAACGCAGCCGAAGTGATGATGCGCGTGCGCATCTGGTGGATCAGGCCGAACATTTCCTCGTCCGTGCTCCACGCGCCTTCCTCGATGCCATAGCCCTTGAGCGCCTTGGGCGTCGAACCGCCGCTCTGGTCGAGCGCGGCGATGAAGCCCTTGCCGGAAGCCATCTTGGCGGTCATTTCAGTGACGTTCATGATCCCATCCTGTCCTGTGGCGCCTTCGGAAATCCAAGGATTTTCAAAAGCGCATACCTATGCACAAACTTC
Source organism: Novosphingobium sp. UBA1939 (assembly GCF_002336885.1). NCBI lineage: Bacteria > Pseudomonadati > Pseudomonadota > Alphaproteobacteria > Sphingomonadales > Sphingomonadaceae > Novosphingobium > Novosphingobium sp. UBA1939. The sequence continues at coordinate 76,364 of NZ_DDFB01000005.1, forward strand.
ATTTGAAAAGGCGTCCGTCTTGCAACGAACGCCTTGGAAAAGGTTTACCGGCCGAGCGCGGCGACGCCTGGCAGTTCCTTGCCTTCCATCCATTCGAGGAAAGCGCCGCCGGCGGTCGACACGTAGCTGAAGTCGCCACCGACGCCCGCGTGATTCAGCGCGGCGACGGTATCGCCCCCGCCCGCCACCGAGATCAGCGATCCTTCGCGGGTCAGCGCGGCGGCGGTCTTCGCCAGCGCAACCGTGGCCGCGTCGAACGGTTCGGTCTCGAACGCGCCCAGCGGACCGTTCCAGACCAGTGTGCGGCAGGTCTTGAGCACGTCGGCCAACGCCTCGACCGCGGCCGGGCCGACATCGAGAATCATCTCGTCCGCGGCGACTTCGTGCACGTTGCAGGTGCGCAGGCTGGGCGGATTGGCGGCGAATTCCTTCGACACCACCACATCGTAAGGCAGGTGGACGGTGCAGTTGGCCTTGTCGGCATTGTCGAGGATTTCCTCGGCGGTGCCGGTAAGGTCATGCTCGCACAGCGATTTGCCCACGTCCACGCCGCGCGCGGCGAGGAAGGTGTTGGCCATGCCGCCGCCGATGATGAGGTGATCGACCTTGCCGACCAAGTGCTTGAGCACATCGAGCTTGGTCGAAACCTTGGCCCCGCCGACCACGGCCGCGACCGGCGACTGCGGATTGCCCAGCGCCTTTTCCAGCGCCTCAAGCTCGGCCTGCATCGCGCGGCCGGCAAAGGCCGGGAGAACGTGCGCCAGCCCCTCGGTGGACGCGTGGGCGCGGTGCGCGGCGGAAAAGGCATCGTTCACGTAGAGATCGCCAAGGCTGGCAAAGCGTTCGACCACGGCGGGATCGTTCTTTTCCTCGCCACCGAAGAAGCGGGTGTTCTCCAGCACGGCAATGTCACCGGGTTGCAGCGCCGAGACGGTGGCCTTGTCGCCTTCCCAGTCCACGTACTTGACCGGGCGGCCCAGCACGTGCGCGAGCGACGCAACGACCTGCTTCAGCGAGAACTCTGCCGAAGGCTGGCCCTTGGGGCGGCCGAAGTGGGCGAGAACCAGCACCACGGCGCCCTTGTCGGACAGCTCGGTCAGCGTCGGCACCGCCGCGCGCAGGCGGGTGTCGTCGGTCACCGCGCCGTCGGCCATGGGCACGTTCAGATCCTCGCGGACCAGCACGGCCTTGCCGGAAACATCACCGATATCGTCCAGCGTCTTGAACACGGTCATTCTTCGGTCCTCGCGTCATCGCCTCAAGCGCTCACCCCCGTTCGTGTCGAGCCCTTCGACTGCCCGCAGGGCGGGCGCTCAGGGCTCGAACCGAACGGGGGTGGATACGATACTTGACTAGAGCAGCTTCCCCATCACGCCGGCGGTATCGAGCATCCGGTTCGAGAAGCCCCATTCGTTGTCGTACCACGAAAGCACGCGCACCAGCTTCCCTTCGAGCACCGCGGTTTCGAGGCTGTCGATCGTCGACGAGTGCGGATCGTGGTTGAAGTCGATCGAGACCAGCGGTTCGTCGGTGAAGCCCAGCACGCCCTTCAGCGCGCCTTCGGCGGCGGCCTTGAGCAAGCCGTTCACTTCCTCGACCGTGGTATCGCGCTTCGGCGTGAAGGTCAGGTCCACGACCGAGACGTTCGGGGTCGGCACGCGGATCGACGAACCGTCGAGCTTGCCCTTGAGATCGGGCAGAACCTCGCCCACGGCCACGGCGGCGCCGGTGCTGGTGGGGATCATGTTCATCGCGGCGGCGCGGGCGCGGCGCGGGTCCTTGTGTATCTGGTCGAGGATCTTCTGGTCGTTGGTGTACGAATGGATCGTGGTCATCAGGCCACGCTCGATGCCGATCGATTCATGCAGCACCTTGGCCATCGGCGCGAGGCAGTTGGTGGTGCACGAGGCGTTCGAGACGATCTTGTGATCGGCGGTCAGCTTGTCGTGGTTCACGCCAAACACGACGGTGAGGTCTACACCCTTGGCCGGAGCCGAGATCAGCACACGCTTCGCGCCCGCGTCGAGGTGCTTCTGGCCGCCGGCGCGATCGGTGAAGAAACCGGTGCATTCCAGCGCGATGTCGATGCCGTTGGCGGCGTGCGGCAGGTTGGCCGGGTCTTTCTCGGCCGTCACCTGGATGCGCTTGCCGTTGACGATCAGATCGCTGCCGTCGACGGAGACATCGCCCGAGAAAGCGCCGTGGACGCTGTCGCGCTTGAACAGCAGCGCGTTGGCCTTGGCATCGGCCAGGTCGTTGATCGACACGAGTTCAAGGCCGCAGTCAGGCCGTTCGAGGATGGCGCGCGCGACATTGCGCCCGATACGTCCGAAACCGTTGATCGCAACCTTGATCGCCATGTCAGCTTCTCCTGATAAATTACGAAATTCGTGAAAGAATCTTGGGAACGATCTTGTCGACCGCAAAGCCGAAGTGATCGAACAGCACTTCGGCCGGAGCGGAGGCGCCGAACGTGTCCATGCCGATGGTCAGGCCATCGCCGACATATTTCTGCCAGCCCAGCGTGACGCCGGCCTCGATCGATACCTTCAGCACATCGGCCGGTAGCAGGTCGGTGCGGTAGGCGGCGTCCTGTTCGTCGAACAGTTCCCAGCACGGGACCGAAACGACATCGGCGCCGATGCCCTGCGCTTCGAGCGTGGCGGCCACGTCCTTGGCAAGCGCGACTTCCGAACCGGTTGCCAGCAGCACGACCTTGCGCGCGGCTTCGGCGGAAACGAGGCGATAGGCGCCCTTCGCGCTCTTCATCTCGGTATCGAACCGCAGCGGCGGCAGGTTCTGGCGGGTGAGCGCGAGGACGGTGGGGCGATCCTTTTTGGCCAGCGCGATCGCCCAGGCTTCCGCCGTTTCGATGGCGTCGGCCGGCCGGAACACCAGCAGGTTCGGGATCATGCGCAACGACATGACGTGCTCGACCGGCTGGTGGGTCGGGCCGTCTTCGCCCAGGCCGATCGAATCGTGCGTGAACACATAGACCACGCGCTGATGCTGGAGCGCCGAGAGGCGCACCGCGTTACGGCAGTAGTCCGAGAACACCAGGAACGTGCCGCCATAGGGGATCACGCCGCCGTGCAGCGCCATGCCGTTCATCGCGGTGGCCATGCCGAATTCGCGGATGCCGTAATAGACGTAGCGGCCGGCGTAATTGTCCGCGTTGAACGGCGCGGTCGACTTGGTCTTGGTGTTGTTCGAACCGGTCAGATCCGCCGAGCCGCCGACCATTTCGGGAATCGCGGCGGTCAGGGCTTCCAGCGCCATTTCGCTGGCCTTGCGGGTCGCGACCTTAGGCGGGTTGGCGATCAGCGACTGGATATAGGCGTCGAAGCCGGTCTCGGCGGGCAGTTCGCCGGCCATGCGGCGGGCGAGTTCGGCGGCCTGCGGATGGCTGGCGGCGCGGGCTTCCCAGTCCGTGCGGGCGGTCTTGCCCGCCGCGCCGGCAGCGCGCCAGTTTGCAAGGATGTCCGCCGGAATTTCGAACGGCGCCGCCGTCCAGCCGAGGTATTCGCGCGCGGCGGCGATTTCGTCGGCACCCAGTGCCGCACCATGCACGCTGTGGCTACCCTGCTTGTTGGGCGCACCCTTGCCGATGATCGTGCGGCAGGCGACCAGCGAGGGGCGCGGATCGGCAGCGGCTTCCGTCAGCGCGCGGGCGATGTCGGCGAAATCGTGCCCGTCGCACGAACCGACATGCCATCCCGTGGCGGCATAGCGGGCAAGGATGTCCTCGCTCGTCGACAGCGAGGTATCGCCGTCGATAGTTATCTTGTTGTCGTCCCACAGCACGTTGAGACGGCCAAGCTTCAGCGTGGCGGCAAGGCCGATCGCCTCGTGGTTGATGCCTTCCATCAGGCAACCATCGCCCGCCACCACCCAGGTTCGGTGATCGACCAGGTCATCGCCGAACGTGGCGTTGAGATGGCGCTCGGCCATCGCCATGCCCACGGCCATGGCCAGGCCCTGCCCCAGCGGGCCGGTAGTGCATTCCACGCCTTCGAGCAGGAAGTTTTCCGGGTGCCCGGCGCAGGGGCTGGTCATCTGCCGGAAGTTGCGGATGTCGTCCATCGTCGGCGCTTCGTACCCGGTCAGGTGCAGCAGCGCGTAGATCAGCATCGACCCGTGGCCGGCCGACAGCACGAAACGGTCACGATCGGACCATTTCGGCTGGGACGGATCGTGCTTAAGGAACTGCGTCCACAGCACGGTGGCGACGTCGGCCATGCCCATGGGCATTCCGGGATGGCCTGAATTGGCTGCCTGAACCGCGTCCATGGCAAGCGCACGGATCGCGTTGGCCATGGGAGCCAGCGCGGAGGGATCGCGTGTCATCGCTTGAAAAAGGCCCTTCCCTGTCGCGCCATCGCGCGAATTCCTGATGATTCGGAGCGGGGCCTCTTTGATCACGGGACCGTTGCAGGTCAAGCGAACGGTCGCACAATGATACAGTTGGGGAACAATTCCCGCGATATATTGCGACGCCAACCATTTATGCTAGCGCTTGTTCATGGCGACCGAAGCATTGAACGCAGCGCTCGACCAGATCGAGCAAGCCTTGGGCCGGCTGGAAGCGGGAGTCGTCGCGCTGCGCACGGCCGCTTGCGCCGAAAGTGAGGCCACCGTTGAACTGAAGGCCTTGAAAACCCGGCATCGCAAGCTGAAGGACAAGGTGGCGGAAGAGCTGCAACAGCTCGATCTGCTGCTGGCAGGCATTCCCAAATGAGCAACGTATCGCTCCAGATCGGGGGCCGCCCGTTCACTGTCGCCTGCGCCGAGGGCGAGGAAGCGCATCTCGAAATGCTGGGGCGGATGATCGACGAGCGCGTGCGCAAGCTGGGCGCGGCCGCCGGACAGAGCGAATCGCGCATGATGCTCTATGCCGCGCTGTTCCTGGCCGATGAGCTGCACGAGGAGCACCGCAAGGCGCCTCCTCCTGCCGGGGAGGCCCCTCCCGCCGAAGCGCCCGCCAGCGTGGTCGCGCGGGTGCAGGCGCTGGCCGAGCGCGTGGAAAAACTGGCGCAGCAGATCGAACAGCCATCTTGAGCCCGGGGCACGGACGCCCTACATCAGGGGCGACGGGATCTGCCCGGCACGAGCCGCATGAAACATCCCTGAGGCTATAAGCAATCCACGGGGGCTGTCCCTGCCCTGGCCCTGGCCAGTGGTACATGGTCCCCACCTGACGTTGAGGCGTCAGAGGATTTTCCCGGAAACCGACCCATGGTGGACCCGTCACCCCCATCCCCGTCCATGACCCAACCGCCTTCCCCCGCTGAAACCGCCATGGCCAAGACGGCCTTGCGCAAGGAACTGCGCGCCGCGCGCCGCGCGCATGTCGCCGCGCTGGACCCGCGCGTGCGCGCGCTGATGCTGATGCGGCCACCACGCCCCGTGGCCGATCTGGTGCAGCCGGGGCAGGCCGTGGGCCTCTACATGGCCAACGCGGAAGAGGCGCCGGCAGGTGGCTACGCCCGGTTCTTCCACGATGCCGGCCACACTATCGCCCTGCCCCACTTCGCCACGCGTGCAGCGCCCATGCGCTTTCGCGCCTGGGCCAGCCCCCACCTCGATGATTTGCTGGAGCCGGGGCCTTACGGCACGCTCCAGCCCACGGACACGGCGCCGATCGTCGTGCCTGATGTCCTGTTCGTGCCGCTGGTGGGCTTTACCGCCGACGGCGGTCGGCTGGGTCAGGGCGGCGGGCATTATGATCGCTGGCTGGAAGCGCACCCCGGAACGAAGGCGATCGGCCTTGCCTGGGATTGCCAGCTGGCCGACGACCTTCCGCGCGAACCGCATGATCGGCCCTTGCTCGCCGTGGTCACGCCGACACGGCTCTATGGCCCGTGGGAGGAGCATCGATGAAGCCGGGCGAGACAAAACCGACGTGGCGCAAGCCTGTGGGGATTCTGGCGCTATTCATCGCGCTGCTGGTTTATGCCGTGATCGTGGCCGGGCTTTCGACGCCGATCGGCAGGCTGCCGGTGCTGGTGCAGACGCCGATCTACATCGTGCTGGGCACGATCTGGCTGTTGCCGCTGCGGCGCTATCTGATCTGGATGGAAACGGGCCGCTGGCGCTGAGGCCCCGCGCCGCCGCAAAGCGGCTTCACGCGCTAAAAATGAAGTGAAATGGTCGGGGAGAGAGGATTCGAACCTCCGGCCCCTGCCTCCCGAAGACAGTGCTCTACCAGGCTGAGCTACTCCCCGACCGATCCGCCGCCGGTCACCCGGCTGCGAGGCAGGCGCGCCCTATAGGCGGCGGTTCCACGGGTGGCAAGCGGGCAATCGAAAAGTTTTTCCACATTCTCGCCGGCCAAAATTCAGCCTCCCTTTGCGCCCGCCGCGATCGCGGCCTAGGTTCGGCGTATGGCTTCCGTCCTCCGTTCCGATTCCCCGCCTTCGCGCGAAGCGCCGCATTACGAATGGCAGTATCTCGACCTGATGCGCCGCATCTGGGAACAGGGCGACGAGCGGGTGGATCGCACCGGAATCGGCACGCGATCGGTGTTCGGCGCCGAACTGCGGTTCGATCTCTCGGACGGACGCGTCCCCCTGCTGACCACCAAGCGCGTGTTCTGGAAGACCGCCACGCGCGAATTCCTGTGGTTCCTGACCGGCGACACCAATATCCGCGCGCTCTGCGCGCAGGGCGTGGAAATCTGGACCGATTGGCCGCTCGACCGCTACCGCCGCGAAACCGGTGATCCGATCAGCCGCGCCGACTTTTCCGCGCGGATCGTCGCTGACGAAGCCTTCGCCGCGCAGTGGGGCGATCTCGGCCCGGTCTATGGCAAGCAATGGGTCGACTGGCCGGTATATGAGCCGGACGGCCTGGGCGCGTTCCGGCGGCGCGATCAGGGCGTCAACCAGGTGGCCGATGTCGTGCGCAGCCTGCGCACCAATCCCGGCAGCCGCCGCCATATTGTCGAAGGCTGGAACGTGGCCGAGCTTGACGCCATGGCCCTGCCGCCGTGCCACAAGACCTACCAGTTCCACGTCTCGGGCAACCGCCTGTCGGGGCTGCTCTATCAGCGCAGTTGCGACGTGGCGCTGGGGCTGCCGTTCAACCTGTGGGGCGCGGCGCTGTTCCTGCGCATGCTGGCGCAGCAGTGCGATCTGGAGCCGGGTGAACTGGTGTGGATGGGCGGTGACGTGCATCTCTACCTCAACCATGCCGATCTGGTGGAGGCGCAGATCGCGCGGACGCCTGCGGGCGATCCCCGGCTGGACATCACGCGCCGGCCGGATTCGATGTTCGACTACCGCATCGAGGACTTCGTGGTGCGCGATTACCAGCCCGCCGCGCACATCGCGGCACCGGTCGCGGTATGAGGTGACATGAAGTCGTACTTGTTTCTCTTGTGCGCAGCTTTGAAATAAAATAACATCGTTGAGTAATTTTGCACCGGACGGATCGCGACCGCGAGTCGCGCGTTCAAGCGTGCGGGAGAGACATCGATGCTGGATCTGCGAGCATGACCGACGCGGGCGCCCCCGGGGCGACGGGAACCCAAGGGCACGGCAACCTGCCGCCCTTGTCGCTACACGTACCCGAACCGAAATTCCGGCCGGGTGACACGGTCGATTATAGCCACATCAAGGTTCCCCCGGCGGGGGCGCAGCCCCGGCCCGACGAAAGCTGCGCCGCGTCCGAAACGCATCCGCTGTGCCTCGATCTCGTGCGCGTGCTCGATGACGAGAACCGCGCGGTGGGGCCTTGGAACCCGAAGCTGGATGCCGAAACGCTGCGGCGGATGCTCCGCATGATGGCGCTGACGCGCGCGTTCGACGATCGCATGTATCGCGGGCAGCGACAGGGCAAGACCAGCTTCTACATGAAGTGTACCGGCGAGGAGGCCACCTCGATCGCCCCGGCGATGGCGCTGGCGCACGATGACATGGTGTTCCCCAGCTATCGCCAGCAGGGCATCCTGATTACGCGCGGTTATCCGCTGGTCGAGATGATCAACCAGATCTATTCGAACCGCGCGGACAAGCTGAAGGGGCGCCAGCTCCCGATCATGTATTCGGCGCCGGAGCATGCGTTCTTCACGATCTCCGGCAACCTCGCCACGCAATACCCGCAGGCGGTGGGCTGGGCCATGGCCAGCGCGATCAAGGGTGACACCCGGATTGCTGCCACCTGGATCGGCGAAGGATCGACGGCGGAGGGAGATTTCCATTCCGCGATGACCTTCGCCGCCGTTTACAACGCGCCGGTCATCTTCAACGTCGTGAACAACCAGTGGGCCATTTCCAGCTTCTCGGGCTTTGCCGGGGCGGAACGGACCACCTTTGCCGCGCGGGCCATCGGCTATGGCATCGCCGGGCTGCGCGTGGACGGTAACGATCCGCTGGCGGTCTATGCCGCGACGCAATGGGCCGCGAACCGCGCCCGTGCCAACGCCGGACCGACGCTGATCGAACATTTCACCTACCGTGCCGAAGGGCATTCGACCTCGGACGATCCCACCCAATACCGGTCCGCGCAGGAACGCGAGGAATGGCCGCTGGGCGATCCCGTCACGCGCCTGCTGCGCCATCTGATCGCTCTGGGCGAATGGTCGGAGGAACAGCACGCGGCGATGGACCGCGAACTGGTCGATCTGGTCAAAGCCGCCACGCGCGAGGCGGAAAAGAACGGCGTGCTGGGCCACGGCCTGCACCACCCGTTCCATACGATGTTCGAGGACGTGTTCGAGGAACTGCCCTGGCACCTCAGGGAACAGAGCGAGCAGGCGATCCGCGAACGGCGGATCAAGTGGCCGGAATGGTCGGACGAAAGCTGGCGGGAGAATGGCCGGTGAGCGAACCGATGATCGAGGAAGCGCCCGTGTCACTTTCCGAAGCGCCGACGCGGCGGCTGAACATGATCGAGGCGATCAATGACGCGCTCGACCTGATGATGGAACGCGATCCCGATGTGGTCGTGATGGGCGAGGACGTCGGCTATTTCGGCGGCGTGTTCCGCGCGACGGCAGGCCTGCAGAAGAAGTACGGCAAGACGCGCGTGTTCGATACGCCGATCAGCGAATGCGGGATCATCGGCGTGGCCGTGGGCATGGGCGCCTATGGCCTGCGCCCGGTGCCGGAAATCCAGTTCGCCGACTATATCTATCCGGGTCTGGACCAGCTCGTCTCGGAAGCGGCACGGCTGCGCTACCGCTCGGCCGGCGGCTTCATCGCCCCGCTGACGGTGCGATCGCCGTTCGGCGGCGGCATCTTCGGCGGGCAGACCCACAGCCAGAGCCCCGAGGCGCTGTTCACCCACGTCGCCGGGATCAAGACGGTGGTGCCCAGCACCCCGCACGATGCCAAGGGTCTGCTGATCGCCGCGATCGAGGACAACGACCCGGTGATCTTCTTCGAGCCGAAGCGCATCTACAACGGCCCCTTCAACGGCTATTACGACAAGCCGGTGGAGCCGTGGAGCCGCCATCCCGACAGCGCGGTGCCCGAAGGGTACTACTCGATCCCGCTCGGCAAGGCGCGCATTGTGCGCCCTGGTGAGGCGGTGACGGTGCTGGCCTATGGCACGATGGTCCACGTGGCCGAGGCGGTACTGCGCGAAAAGGGCGTCGATGCCGAGATCATCGACCTGCGCACGCTTGTTCCGCTCGATATCGACACGATCGAGCAATCGGTGCGCAAGACGGGCAAGTGCCTGATCGTCCACGAAGCGACGCGCACCTCCGGCTTTGGCGCCGAACTCTCCGCGCTGGTGCAGGAACGCTGCTTCTATCATCTCGAGGCGCCGATCGAGCGCGTGACGGGTTTCGACACGCCTTATCCGCACAGCCTTGAATGGGCCTATTTCCCCGGTCCCGTCCGCATTGGCGAGGCGGTCGATCGTCTTCTGAAAGCGTAAGCACGATGGGCAAGTTCATTTTCCGCCTCCCCGACATCGGAGAAGGCATCGCCGAAGCCGAAATCGTCGCCTGGCACGTCCAGATCGGCGACCGGATCGAGGAAGACGGCCGCGTGGCCGACATGATGACCGACAAGGCCACGGT
>NZ_DDFB01000139.1:0-2581 GCF_002336885.1 Novosphingobium sp. UBA1939
GCGGCAACGCGCCGTTCATCGTGTTCGACGATGCCGATCTTGAGGCCGCCGTGGAAGGCGCGCTGGCTTCGAAGTTCCGCAACGCCGGGCAGACCTGCGTCTGCGCCAACCGGTTGCTGGTCCAGTCCGGCATCTACGATGCCTTCGCCGCGCGGCTGGCGGAACGGGTGGCGGCGTTCGTGGTCGGTGCCGGTCTGGCCGGACCCACCGATCAGGGGCCGCTGATCGACGCGCGCGCCGTCGCCAAGGCGCAGGCGCATGTCGAGGACGCGGTTTCGCGTGGCGGCCGGATTCTGACGGGGGGTGCGGCGCTGACCGACGACGCCCACGCGGGCGGCACATTCTTCGCGCCGACCGTGATCGCGGACGTACCCGCCGACTCGTTGCTGTGCCGCGAGGAAACGTTCGGCCCGGTAGCCGGGCTGGTGCGGTTCGAAACCGAGGACGAGGCCATCGCGATCGCCAACGATACCGACGCGGGGCTGGCGGCCTATGTGTTCACGCGCGATCTCGGCCGGAGCTGGCGGGTTCCCGAGGCGCTGGCCTATGGCATGGTCGGACTCAACACGGGCCTCATCTCCACCGAAGTCGCTCCGTTCGGCGGGGTCAAGGAATCCGGCATCGGGCGCGAAGGATCGTCGTTCGGGATGGACGACTATCTCGACATCAAGCTGACCTGCCTGGGGATCTGAGTTCAGCCATCCCCCCGGCGCAACTGGCGGCTGTAGAGCCAGCCAATCCCGATCAGGCTGAAGCCCAGCGCGACGAAGCTGGCGATGCGGAGCAGCCCTTCGAGGCCCGAGGCATCGAACAGGAAGACCTTCACCACGGCGGCGAGCATCAGCACCAGCGAGGCGATCCGCCAGTCGTGCCGCTTGCGGCGGATGCCCCACAGCAGGAAGCCGATGGCGAGCGCGATGCCGAGGATCGAGCGGAGGATGTCTTCCGCCGGCCCGACGCCAGGATCGACCAGCAAGGTGCCATGGAAAGCCTGCCGCAGGCTGGCCCAGGCGAAGCCGGCCACCGTCAGCATCAGCACCGGCTGCATCGCGCGGTCGATGACTCTGCCGGCGGCGGGCAAGGCCTGCGCCAGTTGGTAGAGCGCCAGCGGCAGCAGGACGAACAGCGGGGCCAGCAGGTTGAGCGCGGGCAGGGCGCCCACATCCTGCATGCTCCACAGCGGGTTGTGCAGCAGCAAGCTGTACCACAGGCCATGCAGGCCGGCGGCGGCGGTGAGCACGGCGGCGGGCACCGATGCTTCGGCCGGATCGCGCCGGCGGCGTAGCAGGAGCCAGCCCGCGCCAAGCAGCATGCCCGACCAGACCAGCCGTTCGAGCAGGCCGGTCGTGATGAAGTCCGTGCCGGCCAGCGCTGCGAACAGATGACGGTATAGGCCGTGCAAGGCCACGCCTCCGATCACGCCGCCGATCGCGGTCAGGTTGATCAGCACGAAGCGTGGCAGGCGCATGCGTTGCAGCCAGGCCGCGCCGCCCAGCAGCAGGGCAGGGATCGCCAGCCGCCGGACCAGCGCCAGCGTGCCCAGATCGGGATGGTCGAGCAGCATTGGCACGCCGGCCAGCGAACGGAGCGCGTGGTCCGACCACTGGACCAGCGGCAGGAACGCCCAGCCGAGGACAAGGCCAAGCAGCGTCACCCCCGCCGCGCGCAAGGCCGGCCAGGGGAGCGTGCGGCTCCCTGCGGCTACGGCAAGCAGGCCAAGCGGCGGCACCAGCGGTAGGGCAACCGGCGGCACGAATTGCGCCAGCGCGCCATATCCGGCCAGCACCGCCGCCACTTCTCCGGTCAGGCGCAAGGCCTCTATCCGCGCTCGCAGCACCAGGAACAGCGCCGGCGCCAGCAGGGCGGCCCAGCGCAGCGGGGCCAGCACGCTGGCCGGGGCATCGCTGCCACCGGTCAGCCGCGCCCATTCGTCCGCCGTGTGCGCGCCCGACACGACGAGCAGAAGCACCGTCGCTGCCGCGAACGGCAGCATCAGCGCCTCGTCGCGCGGCTGTTCCCGCCGTCTGACAACCGCCAACAGGGCCACCGCCACGGCCGAGGCGGCGATGGGCAAGGTCCAGCCCGGCACGCGCTGCGCCAGCGCCCCATAGACGAACAGGCCCGTGAGTAGCCATGCGGGCCGCCGCAGATGAACGTTCCGCGCGTTCCACGCGAACAATCCGAAGCCCAGCGCCAGCCCGGCCCAGCGCAACAGCGCGGTCAGGTCCGCGCCCGCGCCGGCACCCTCGACCAGCATGTTCGGTTCGGCCAGCGGGGCCGGCACGAATGTCACGACAAGCTGCACCAGCGCCAGCGCTCCGAACGTGGCGGCGATTGGTTCCATCCGGCGGTCTTCGGCCTTGGCGGACAGGGCCAGCCCGGCGAGCGCCACCAGCATGGTCCACAGCGGCGCCTGCCAATGGGCGAACGCGAACCACGCGGCGGTCATGAGCAGGCCGCCGCCGGTTGCCAGCAGCAGGGCGAAACGCCGGTCGTCGCGCCGGTCCGGCGCGCGCCAGCCAAGCGCCGATGCGCCCAGCACCAGCAGCGCTCCGCCGAGCGCACACAGCGCCACGGGCAG
>NZ_DDFB01000055.1:0-20859 GCF_002336885.1 Novosphingobium sp. UBA1939
CCGCCATACGCGGCGTGCGCCAGCGCCCGCGCCGCGCCGGTCCTGCTATGCCAGATGATCGCCAGCATCCGCAGTCAGCAGCCGTCCTGACCGCCCGTGGGTGCGCCCAGCGCGCCGCCGATCAGCCCACCCAGCCCGCCGAGGCCACGCTTCTTCGGCTTGGTTGGGCATTCGCGCTGCGGCTGCGCCCCGTTCGCCGCGCCAAGGCCTTCCATGCCAACGAGGAAGCCCGTCATCGAACGGTGGCGAATACGCGCGGTCCATTCCGGCTTCCACGCGATTTTGGGATCGGCGGGGCGCGGCGGATAGGCGAAGTCCTCCTCCGGACCATAAGCGTAGATCGAACCGAACATATAGTCGGGCGCGGCCTGCTTGACCTCTGCCGGCACGGTGCAGGTCGTCGTCTGTGGCGACAGCACGGTGCGGTTGGCAACCAGCCGCGCGACGGTGGAGGGCGCCAGCCAGTCCGCCAGGCCGCCGCCGAACTCGCGCGTCGCGCTGGACGACCACCACACGATATCCACCGGCTGGTTCCCACCCCGCGCGCCCTGCTTCCCGCCGATGATCGAGGCATGATAGCCGGTCGCGCCGGGCAAGGCGTTCCAGCGCAGCAGCGTGGCCCCGCCCGGCTGCGCGGCAGACGATCCCTGCAAGGCGCCCATGAAGTCCTTGGTCAGCGTGAAGTTGATGTCGGGCGCGTAATTGCCGGTAATACGATGCGCGCCGATCAGCGAGCTGTCGGGCCGGGCCGACTTGCCATCATCTGACGGCCACAGGCCATAGGTCCGGCTGTTGGCCGGCGTGACATAGCGATCGAGCGGCACCGCACTGGACCACAGGCCCGGCGGCATCTGCCCCGCCGCGATCTTGGCGAAATCGATAATGACCGGCTGCCCCTTGGGCGCGTGTTCCCCGCAGCCCCAGAAGATCAGCATCCGTCCGGTGGGCCGCTCGAAATGCGTCTCGCCCGGCGCGGTTGGCGTGCGCTCCGGCGTCTTCAGCGCCACCGATTTGCCCAGCCGCGCGCCGGCCGGCATGAAATGGTCTGCCTTGGGCTTGCCATCGGCCGCGGTGCGGCTGGAGCCGAGTTCCAGCCACAGTTCGTGCTGCGCGCCACCGCCGCCGCCAAAGGCCATGCCCAGCGCGGCGCCCATGCCGCCGCCGCGCATCCCCGCCATGCCGGATATGGTGCCGGCGCGCATCTCGTAGCGCGCGACCGGGGCGGCCGCGTTCTGCGCGGTCAGCACGCTGCCACCGGCGATCAGCAACAGGCCGCCGCAGGCCAGCATCCGCTTCGTCGTCATCAGATTGCCCATGTCATCCCCCGTGGTCATCCCTCGTGGCAGCGCGGGAACCGGAAGCAGGCTCCGGAAGTCCGCGTGTGATCCTGTGCGACCATCATGGCGTTCTTTTGCGCCGAATTATGTGACTCAAGGCATTGTCCGCCATTGATTACAGTCAACCGCTTTGCGGCCCTTTGGCAATAGGCTAGCGCATCCGGATCATGATCCCGATTTCCGCTGTCACCCATTCCTTCTCCGGCCTCGCCTGGCGCTGGCGCGGCGGCAACATGGACCTTGGCGGCTGGCACGGCAGCCTGGCCGANNTATGGCGATTACGACGTCGATGGCGCCACCAGCGCCGCGCTGCTGATCCGCCTGCTGCGCGACCTTGGCGTGGAAGCGCGCGCCTATATCCCCGACCGCCTGCTCGAAGGCTATGGCCCCTCGGGCGAGGCCCTGGTCCGGCTCGCGCGCGAAGGCTCCTCGCTGATCGTGACGGTCGATTGCGGGGCGATGGCGCACGAAGCGCTGGCCGCCGCCCATGCCGAAGGCGTGGACGTGATTGTCGTCGATCACCACAAGTGCCCGCCAGATCTTCCCATCACCGCCGCACTGGTCAATCCCAACCGGCTGGACGAAAGCGACGAGGCGGCCCTTCACGGACACCTTGCCGCTGTCGGCGTCGCATTCCTGCTGGCCGTCGCCACGGTCCGCACGCTGCGCGCGCGCGGCTATTTCGATGGCCGCCCCGCGCCGGACCTGATGGGCCTACTCGATCTCGTCGCCCTGGGCACCGTGGCCGATGTGGCGCAGTTGAAGGGGCTCAACCGCGCGCTTGTGGCGCAGGGCCTCAAGGTCATGGCCAAGCGCGAGAACACCGGCCTTGCCGCGCTGATCGACGCCAGCCGGCTCAACCGCGCGCCCACCTGCAGCGATCTCGGCTTCGCGCTCGGCCCGCGCATCAACGCGGCGGGGCGTATCGGCGATTCCTCGCTCGGCGTGCGCCTGCTCACCACCAGCGATGCGGAAGAAGCGCGTGACATCGCGACGCGCCTTTCCATGCTCAACGACGAACGCCGCGCGATCGAACAGGCAGTGCAGGAAGCGGCCGAAATGCAGGTCGATGGCCAGCACAACCGCGCGGTCAACGTCCTCGCCGGCGAAGGCTGGCACCCCGGCGTGATCGGCATCGTCGCCGGACGTATCAAGGAAAAGACCGGCAAGCCCACGCTGGTCATCGCGCTCGACGCCGACGACGCCGGCAACGGCAAGGGATCGGGCCGTTCGATCGCGGGGGTGGACCTGGGTGCGGCGATCATCGCCGCGCGCGAGAACGGGCTGCTGGTGGCGGGCGGCGGGCACGCCATGGCCTGCGGCCTCACCGTCGATCCCGCCACCCTCCCCCGGCTGGCCGACTGGCTGGACGAACGGCTGGCGCGCGATGTCGCCTCGGCGCGCGCCACGCAATCGCTGCTGCTGGACCTGTCGCTCAACCCCGGCGGACTGACCCCCGATCTCGTCACCACGCTCGAAGCCGGCGGGCCGTATGGCGTGGGATGGCCGGGGCCGCGCATCGCCGTGGGGCCGGTGCGGCTGGTCAAGTGCGACCTGGTTGGCACCGATCACGTCCGCATGGTGGCAAGCGGGGCCGATGGCCGGTCGTTCAAGGCCATCGCTTTTCGCGCTGCCGCCAGCGAGCTGGGACAGACGCTGCTTCACGGCACCAGGGGCCGTCAACTCTGGCTCGCCGGACGCGCCCGGATTGATGACTGGGGCAGCCGCCCCGCCGCCGAATTGCACGTCGAGGACGCGGCATTCGCCGACTGAGGAAAATGATGAAATCGGCGCTTGACGGACCGCCCTCACCCCCGTAGAGGCGCGGTCCTGCCCAGCGGCGCTAGCCCAGTGGCCCCTTCGTCTAGCGGTCAGGACGCGGCCCTTTCACGGCTGAAACACGGGTTCGATTCCCGTAGGGGTCACCACTAGCTTCCGCCCGATCAGGCGCGGCATGGTGCTTTTTCATCGCCCGCCCGACCTACATCGGCCCCTTCGTCTAGCGGTCAGGACGCGGCCCTCTCACGGCTGAAACACGGGTTCGATTCCCGTAGGGGTCACCAAAAAATCAATGGGCGATTGCTGCCGTAGTGGGTCCTACCTCCACCCGATGCAGGCAACTTCAGGAAAGCGTTCGACGCTCACCAG
Source organism: Novosphingobium sp. UBA1939 (assembly GCF_002336885.1). Lineage (NCBI taxonomy): Bacteria > Pseudomonadati > Pseudomonadota > Alphaproteobacteria > Sphingomonadales > Sphingomonadaceae > Novosphingobium > Novosphingobium sp. UBA1939. Next base: position 3,486 of record NZ_DDFB01000055.1, read on the forward strand.
CTTGAGGTCGCCAGTCATTCTCGGCGCCCCATACCCACAAAAGTGCATCGGACATCGGTTCGTGCGGAGAATGAAGCCGAAACGCTTCGGTGATGTCGCGCGCCGGTTCCTCACGCTCTGCTGGGGGAACTCCGTAGCATTCCAGGATGATGCGATACATCGGCTGCCCTCCGGGTTGCTGGCACCTTTCCAACCACGGCCTATCCGGCTGTGACATGATCCCGCCCCCACCCCGGCAAAAAAAATCGACGGGCGTGTCACATTGCGCGCCCCTGCGTCGTCAAGTCGATGATCCCCTCTGGGCGGCACCGAAGACGAAGGAAGCTATCATGAACGAAACCACCAGGCTGACCTGGCATGAGATCGCTCCGCAGGGCGCCAAGGCGCTATACGGCGTCCACCATTATGTGACCACGGGCACCGATCTGCCGGAAGAGCTGATCCATCTGATCTCCCTGCGCGTGTCGCAGATCAATGGCTGCGCCCATTGCATCGACCTGCACACGCGCGATCTGCTGAAGACCATGGCGGTCGACAAGGTCGTCCTGCTGCCGGTCTGGGCTGAAGTGCCTCACCTGTTTTCCGACCAGTATCGCGCGGCCCTTGCCTGGGCCGAAGAGGTGACGCTGGTCAGCGAGACTCATGCATCGGATGAAGCGTACGCGGCGGCGGCGGCGGCGTTCGCGCCGAAGGACCTGGTCGATCTCACGATCACGATCGCAGCCATGAACGCTTTCAATCGGCTCGGGGCGCCGTTTCGGCTGCCGGTGAAGGCGCAGGCCTGATCCCCATCGCCTTCTCCCGCGCCGCGGGACCTTTCCTGACGTTAGCGGCCACTCGATAAGGTCGCAGCACCATGCGGTTTTCAAAACGCATGGTGCTGCGAAAATTGCCGGCTTTGGTTGCGACAACCTGGGATCATGGCCCTAGATCGAGGGGAAATCCACGTCCGTGCCAGCCACGTTGTTGATCAGGTTGGTGAAGAAATTCTCCGCAACGACGGCCACGATTTCCACGATCTGGCTGTCGCTGAAACCGGCCTGGCGGATCGCCGCGATGTCTTCTGCCGAAACCTTGCCCCGAGCCTCGGCCACCTTGCGAGCAAAGCCCGTGGCCGCAGCAGCATGAGGATCAGCGGAAGTGCCCTGCCGGGCAAGGTCCACTTCCTCCTTGCTGAGCTTGGCGAAAGTGTAGCCGGTGAAGGTGTGAGCGGCGTCGCAATATTCGCAACCGTTCACCGCCGCCACGGCAAGGGCGATCCGCTCGCGGGTCTTGAGGTCAAGCGCCTTGCCCAGCCCCTGGTTGAGCGCGGCGTGGGCATTGATCACCGCCGGGCTGTTGGAGAGCACGCGGAAGAAGTTGGGCACGCGGCCCAGCTTGCCGTTGATCGCGCCCAGCGTGGCTTGCGATCCTTCGGGGGCCGCTGCGGTTTCGGGAATGCTGATGCGGGACATGATACGTTCCTTTCGTCTTTCTGACTGTCGACCGCGGCTCAGGCGCCGGTCGGGATGGGGTTTTCGACAAGGCTCTCGTTGAAGGCTTCGAACAGGGCGTGTTCGTTGGCGCCGGGGTTGTCGCGCATGGCCTTGATCCCCTCGACGATCACCTCGGGCGCGTCGGTCGCCAGCGCCACCAGCGTCTGCTCGATGAAGTCGGGCAGCGGCATCGCGCGGGGATCGCCGCTCTTGTAGATCAGGTCGGTATCGACCCACGGCGGCGCGATTTCCTGCACCCGTACACCGGTGCCACGCAGCTGGAACCGCTGCGACAGCGCATAGGAATGGAGCGCGGCCTTGGTCGCCGAATAGATCGCATTGCTGGCGATCGGCACATAGGCGAGCACGCTGCTGGTGTAGAGCACGGTCGCCTCCGCCTTGGTCTCGAGATGCTCGATCAGAGCGGATGTCACCCGGATCGGCCCGAGCAGGTTGGTGGTGATCAGTTCTTGCGCCAGGTCGTCGTCCACGGGGCCGGCAACGTCGTCGAAGGGCATGAAGCCGGCGTTATTGAAGACGACGTTGAGGTCCGGGAAGCGCTCGATCAGTTCACGCGCGGCGCCCTGGATGCTTTCGAGGCTGGTCACGTCGAGCTGGATCGACGCCATGCCGGGGTTGGCGGCCGTAACCTCGTCGAGCAGCGCGGTGCGGCGGCCCGAGATGATCACCTGATTGCCGAGCTTGTGAAGCGCCTCGGCTAGGCCACGGCCGATACCGCTGGTGCCGCCGGTGATGAAGATGGTGTTGCCGTTGAGTTTCATGGGAATGGGCCTTTGATCTGGAGAGGGTGTGAGGCCGGAGGGTCAGGCCGCGACGTGGAAGCGCGGGGCGGAGCGAGTGGCGGAAAGCTGGGGACCGAGCGCGGCGCGGGCGGCCTCGAAGGCGTTCCACAGTGCGATGTCGCGCAGCGCAGGGATCGTGGCGGTCTCGCCCTGGTCAAGGCCGGCCAGCGCGGCATCGACCATATCCTCGGCATCCATCACGATCTCGGTCGGCAGGTGCTCGACCGGCAGCCCGCCCAGGGCCCAGAAGTCGGTGCGGGTGGCGCCGGGCAGGACGGCCTGGGCACGGATGCCCTTGTCGGCCAGTTCGTGATTGAGTGAAGTGGTCAAGGCCTGCACGAAGGCCTTGGTGCCGCCATAGACGCCGTTGAGCAGTTCGGGCGCAACCGCGACGATCGAGGCGATGTTGATCACCGTGCCGCCTCCACGGGCAACGAAGCCCGGCACCGCGGCGTAGGTCAGGCGCATCAAGGCCGTGACATTCAGCTGGACCATCGCCGCCATCTTCTCGACATCGCTTTCCAGCAGCGTGGTGTGGGTGCCGATCCCGGCGTTGTTGACCAGCGCCGTCACGCTGGCATCCTCGCGCAGTACCCTTTCGACCCGGGCCAGGTCCGCAGCATCGCCGAGGTCGGCGGCCAGCACTTCTACCGAACGGCCGGTCTTGTCCGAGATCTGTGCGGCGAGTGCCTGCAGCTTGTCCCTGTTGCGGGCAACGAGAATGAGGTCGTAACCGCGTGCCGCAAGGCGGTCGGCGTAGATGGCGCCGATGCCGGTCGATGCGCCGGTGATGAGAGCGGTGCCTTTGTTCGTGGTGCTCATGGTCCTGGTCCTTTTGTTGTGGGGAGAGCGCCATCGCTCTCGACACGGACCTTATGGACGCATCGGTGTATGTCTGATATGACGTATAAACTACGTTTTTAGGACATCGTTTTCGGAGCTGCGCATGCCACACGTTTCCATGGTGCTCACCCCCGGCTTCCAGTTCCTTGCGCTGGGCGTGCAGGCGGCCTTCGAACTGGCCAACGCCGTGAAGGGAGAGGATTACTATACGCTCTCGATAGCATCGGTGAATGGCGGCCTCGTCATGTCGTCCAGCGGCTTTGCCATTCCCACCGTCCCGATCGCAGAAGTCAGCCAGGTCGACACCCTGCTGCTGCTCGCCGGCCTTGCGCCTCCGCCACGGCAGGACGAACCGACGCTGGAAACGCTGCGCACGATGGCCCGCGAATCACGCCGCGTGGCCGGGCTCTGCACCGGCGCGTTCCTTCTCGCGCAGATGGGCCTGCTCGATGGCCATCGCGCCACCACGCACTGGTCCTATGCCCGCCAGATGCGCGAGGATTTCCCGAACGTCCGCGTCGAGGACGATCGCATCTTCATCAACGAGGGTGCAGTCTGGACATCAGCCGGCCTCACCGCCGGGCTCGATCTTGCGGTGGCGCTGATCGAGAAGGATCTCGGGCGTGACGTGGCAGGTGCCATCGCCCGCCGGCTTGTCATGCACCACCGTCGCGCCGGGGGGCAGTCGCAGCACTCCGAACTGCTCGAACTTGCCCCCAGCAGCGACCGCATTCAGAAGGCGGTGATCTTCGCCAAGTCCCACCTCGCCAATCCGCTGACCGTGGAGGAACTGGCTGAAGTCGCGGCCCTCTCGCCCCGCCAGTTCGCGCGCGCCTTCCGTGCCGAAACCGGCCACACCCCGGCCAAGGCGGTCGAACAGATGCGTCTGGAGTCGGCGCGGCTGATGATCGAGGAGACGCGGCACCCCATGGACCAGATCGCGCGAGAGGCTGGCTTTGTCGACATTCGCCGCATGCGCGAAGCCTTCATGCGCCAATATGGCCAACCGCCACAGACCCTGCGCAGGCTGGCAAGAGCAGCCTGACGTTCAAATTCGTGCCGGCCGTCCCGTTCAGGTGCGTTCCGGATCGCGAAGGTCACCTTCCCTTTTCGGGCATGGCGGCATCGCACCAGTGCCCGGGCGCCAGACCGTCGAGCGTCCAATCGCCGATTCTCCAGCGCACCAGACGGAGCGTCGGATGGCCTACCGCGGCCGTCATGCGGCGCACCTGGCGGTTGCGCCCTTCGCGGATCGTCAGGCGCAGCCAGCAGTCCGGCACGCTCTTGCGGAAACGGACCGGAGGATCGCGCGGCCACAGGGCGGGATCATCGATGCGCTCCACTTCGGCGGGCAGGGTCGGCCCGTCCTTCAGCCGCACGCCACGGCGCAAGGCCTGCAACGCCGCCGCGTCGGGATCGCCTTCGACCTGGACGAGATAGGTCTTGGGCATCTTGAAACGCGGATCGGCGATCCGCGCCTGCAGGCGCCCATCGTCGGTGAGCAGCAGCAGCCCCTCGCTGTCGCGGTCGAGCCGCCCTGCCGGATAGAAGCCCGGCCGGTCGATATAGCTGGCCAGCGTCGGCCGTTCCGGACCGGTGCCTTCGTCGGTGAACTGGCACAGGACGCCATAGGGCTTGTTGAAGAGGATCAGGGCCATCGTCCTCCCTTGGACCGCCGCGTGTGGCAAGCGCAAGAGCGCGTCGCCAGCGCGGTTGTCCGGCCCTGCCCGCCGGTTCAGATCATCTGCGAAAAATCGGTCAGCGCGGCGTCGCGCAACCCTCGCCAGATGCGAAAGGCCTGCGCCGTTTCCGCCACGTCATGCACCCGCACGATCTGCGCCCCGGCATCGATCGCTTTCAGCGCCACCGCCAGCGAACCGCCCATGCGCTGGTGCGCCGGTGCCTCGTTCGACAACGCACCGATCATGCGCTTGCGGCTGGCGCCGAACAGGATCGGCTGGCCCAGCGCATGAAACAGCGGCAGCGCGTTGATCAGCGCAAGGTTTTCGGCCAGCGTCTTGCCAAAGCCGATGCCCGGATCGAGCAGGATCTTCTCGCGCGCGATGCCCGCCGCCAGCGCCGCATCGCGCCGTTCGCGCAGATCGTCGAACACGTCGAGCACGACATCCGCATAAGCGCCATCGGCGTGAAGATCGTCGGCCCCGCCCGGCGCGTGCATCAGCACCACGGGCACGCCGCTGCGCGCGACGATCTCGATCGAGCGCGGATCATGGCGCAGCGCCGATACGTCGTTGACGATATGCGCGCCGGCGGCCAGTGCCGCCTCGATCACGGTGGAACGGCGGCTGTCGATGGAGACCGCCGCGCCCGATGCGGCTAGCCGCTCGATCACGGGGACCACGCGCTTGGCCTCATCCCCTTCCCACACCGCCGCCGCGCCGGGGCGGGTCGATTCCCCGCCGACGTCGATGATCGCCGCGCCCGCTTCGAGCATGGCGGATGCGTGTTCGATCGCCGCATCGGGCTTGTCGAGGAACTTGCCGCCGTCCGAAAAGCTGTCGGGCGTGACGTTGAGGATGCCCATGACCTGCGGCTGATCGAGCCGGATCGTGCGCGGACCACACTGGAGCGGCGCATGGACCTGCCGCAAGGCCGCCCATTGCGCTTCGCCTTCGCGTGCCAGTGCATCGGGCAGCGCCGTCAGCGCGTCCGCCATTTCCGGCACGGACAGCCGCCGCCGCGATACCAGCCGCGCTCCCTCGCGCACCAGCAGCGCGAAACGGCTGGCATAGACGAGCCCGCCGGCGAGACGGACGGTCTCGCCCTCCTCGCTCTGCGGACTTTCGGCGAAAGCGATCGGACGGATATAGAGCTTCTGGACCATGGCTTACGCCCTAGGACAGCCTGGTCAGCGCCTCAATCCTCGACAGCCAGCAGATAGAGCTGGCGCAGCGCGTCGATCGGCTTGATCTCGCCCTCATGCTCGATGTGCCAGAAGGTCCAGCCGTTGCACGAGGGCGCGCCTTGCGCCTTGGCGCCAACGCCGTGGATCGACCCCGTATCAGTGCCCAGCGCGAGCGACCCGTCGGCGCGCACGCTGGCCACGAAGCGGCGCTTCTTGTCGAAAAGCTGTGCGCCCGGCGCAATCCAGCCGCTTTCCACGAGCTGCCCGAACGCCACCTTGGGCGCGGACCGCTTGCTCTGCATCGTGGTCAGCGCGGATTCGTCGAGTGGCAGCGCCATCTCGATCCGCTCCTCGGCCACTTCGATATAACTCGGCTCGCGTTCGCAGCCCAGCCAGTCGCGACCCAGGCGCTTGGCCACCGCGCCGGTGGTGCCGGTGCCGAAGAAGGGATCGAGCACGAGATCGCCCTTGTTCGTAGTGGCCAGCATCACGCGATAGAGCAGCGCCTCTGGCTTCTGCGTGGGATGCGCCTTGGCGCCATTGCGCCGCAGTCGCTCCTGCCCGCTGCAGATCGGCAGAACCCAGTCCGAGCGCATCTGCAATTCGTCGTTGAGCGTCTTCATCGCGCGATAGTTGAAGGTGTACTTCGCCTTCTCGCTCTTGGCCGCCCAGATCAGCGTTTCGTGCGCGTTGGTGAAGCGCGTGCCCTTGAAATTGGGCATCGGGTTGGCCTTGCGCCAGATGATGTCGTTGAGGATCCAGAAGCCCAGGTCCTGCAGGATCGCGCCGACGCGGAAGATGTTGTGGTAACTGCCGATCACCCACAGCGAGCCATCGGGCTTCAGGATGCGGCGCGCTTCCGCCAGCCAGTCGCGCGTGAAGCTGTCATAGGCGGCGAAGCTGTCGAACTTGTCCCAATCGTCGGTCACGGCATCGACGTGGCTGCCATCGGGCCGGGCGAGATCGCCACCGAGTTGCAGGTTGTAGGGGGGATCTGCAAAGATCATGTCGATGCAGGCATCGGGCAGCTTGCGCATTTCCGCGATGCAATCGCCGCGCAGGATGCGGTTGACGGGTAGCGCTTCGCTCCGAAGCGCCTGCGCCGGAGCCGCGCGCAAAGCCCGCGCCCGCTCTTTCGCCAATGTTGCCGTCGTCACGATCGAAAATCCCCCTGCTGACAGCCTATAGGGTGTTGCATCGGGACTCCCGCGTCAAGCCACGACTCGCCGGAATCAGGCGAGTCGCAGGCGTTGCAGAAGGAGAACGGAACGAGTCCGGATCGATATGTTGAGTCCGCGCCACAAGGAACGACTCAACATCTTGTGGGGGAAGACGGCCGAAAAAATTTGCCGATGCTACAGCAGGCCCGATGCTACAGCAGGCAAAGCTGCGCCACGGGCGCGAAGCTGCGGCGATGCAGCGGCGTAGGCCCATGGCGGCGCAACGCGGCGAGATGTTCGGGCGTGCCGTATCCGGCATTGCGCTCCCAGCCATACTCCGGATGAACGCCCGCCGCTTTGCGCATGATCCGGTCGCGATGTTCCTTGGCTATGATCGAAGCGGCCGAGATGCACGGCTCGATCGCATCCCCGCCCACGATCGCGCGCGCCGGCCAGCGCCATTCCGGCCGCCGCCCGTGCGGCGTCAGGTTGCCATCGACTCTCACCTCGCCAACCGGCCCTTCCAGCTGCGCGTGCAGCGTACCGACCGCCAGCGTCATCGCCAGCATGGTGGCGCCGAAGATATTGAGGCGATCGATGTCCTCGACCTCGACCACGCCCACCGCCCAGCGGCAATGGCGCTTGATCTGTTCCTCCAGCACCCCGCGCCGGGCGGCGCTGAGCTTCTTGGAATCGGCAAGCCCTTGCGGCGGCGCGTCGCCCAGCACGACCGCGGCGGCCACTACCGGCCCGGCCAGCGGTCCGCGCCCGGCTTCGTCCACGCCGATGACAAAACCGTGCAAGGATGTGGCACTGACGGAAGAGATGTGCATTGATGACGGCATGAGCAGAACGTTCCTCTCCGCCCTATCGCCCCTCGCCCTCGTCCTCGCAAGCTGCGGTTCGCCGATTTCGGCCCAGAAAGATAACACGCCGCCCGAAGTTCCCGCCGGGTCGGAGCCGTTCACGGTGACGGACGTTGCCACGTTCGACGAACCCTGGGCCATGGCCTTCCTGCCCGGCGCGGCCTCGGCGCTCGTTACCGAGCGTGCGGGCAAGCTGAAGCTGTGGCAGGCCAGCGGGCCGGTGCTGGACGTCGCCGGCGTTCCCCCGGTCGATTACGGCGGACAAGGCGGGCTCGGCGACGTGGCTCTGGCGCCCGATTTCGCCACCACCGGCACGATCTACCTGAGCTGGGCGGAAGCCGGCACCAACGACACGCGCGGCGCGGCCGTGGCGCGGGCGAAGCTCGTCACCGATGGCGGCAAGCCCCGGCTGGAAGGACTGCAGGTGATCTGGCGGCAGGTGCCCAAGGTGACCGGCCGGGGGCACTATTCGCATCGCATCGCCTTTTCGCCCGATGGCCAGTACCTGTTCCTCTCCTCGGGCGAACGGCAGAAGTTCGATCCGGCGCAGGACCTGGGCGTCAATCTAGGCAAGATCATCCGCCTGCTGCCCGATGGCTCGCCTGCCCCCGGCAACCCGTTCGCCGACCGTGGTGGCGTTTCCGCGCAGATATGGTCCTATGGCCACCGCAACGTGCTGGGCCTGAAGTTCGATGCGCAGGGCCGGCTGTGGGATCTCGAACACGGTCCGGCGGGTGGCGACGAATTGAATATCGTCAAGCCGGGGCAGAACTATGGCTGGCCGATCGTGTCCAACGGCGATCACTATGACGGCCGCCCGATCCCGCGCCATGCCACGCGCCCCGAATTCGCCGCCCCGGCGGTCAGCTGGAACCCGGTGATCGCGCCGGGCGATTTCCTCTTCTATTCGGGCAAGGCTTTCCCGGCGTGGAAAGATCAGGCGCTGATCGCGGGGCTGGGATCGGAAGCGCTGGTCCGCGTCGCCATCGACGGCGAAAGCGCGCGCGAAGTGGAGCGTTATCCCCTGGGCCACCGCCTGCGCGAGATCAAGGAAGCACCGGACGGCACGATCTGGCTGCTGGAAGACGGCAAGGATGCGAAACTGCGCAAGCTGTCACCAAAACCCTAGGGCCGGCCCTGCTTCGCTGTTAGAGCGGCGCCATGGTTTTCGATCCCTCCATCGTCGATTGCTGGTTGTTCGATCTCGACAACACGCTCTACCCGGCCACCACCCGCATGTTCGACCAGATCGATCATCGCATGGGCGCGTACATCGCCAACCTGCTGGGCTGCGACGATGACGAGGCGCGGCGCGTGCAGAAGCTCTACTTCCACGATCACGGCACCACGCTTTCGGGCCTGATGCACTATCACGAGGTTTCGCCTTACGAATTCCTCGAGTTCGTCCACGATATCGACATGACCCCTCTGGCCGCCGCGCCCCGGCTGGCGGACCGGATCACGCGCCTGCCCGGCCGCAAGATCGTGTTCACCAACGGCGATGCGCCCTATGCCGAGAAAGTGCTGGCGGCGCTCGACCTGTCGGATTGCTTCGACGGGATGTGGGACATCCACGCCATGAACTACCGGCCCAAGCCGGAGCCATCGGCCTACCATGGCGTAATCGAGGCGTTCGGCATCGTTCCCGAGCGCGCGGTCTTCGTCGAGGATTCGGCCCGCAATCTCGCCCCGGCCAAGGCGCTGGGGATGCAGACGATCTGGCTCGATCTCGCGACCGAATGGGGCGACCGCGCGATGGACCCCGCCGCGATCGACCTAGTCATCGATGACTTTTCCGAATGGCTCGACGCGCTTGCCCGCGACGGTGTGCTGGGCTAGGCGGCGCTCCTGAATTTCAGGCCTGTTCCGCAGGCGCCGCCCGCACTTGCGGGCAATCCAACAGTGGGGAGACCAAGATGACCGCCCAGCTCGAAGCTGCCATCGAAAGCGCATGGGAAGCGCGTGACGGCGTGACGCCCGCCAGCAGCGACGTGCGCGCGGTAGTCGAACAGGCGCTGGAACTGCTCGATTCCGGCAAGGCCCGCGTGGCGGAAAAGATCGACGGCGAATGGCGCGTCAACCAGTGGCTCAAGAAGGCGGTGCTTCTTTCCTTCCGCCTCAACGACAACGCGGTGATCGATGGCGGCGCGGCCGGCGCGCCCGCGTTCGACAAGGTGCCGTCGAAGTTCGAAGGCTGGGGCGAGAACCGCTTCCGCGACGCCGGCTTCCGCGTGGTGCCGGGCGCTGTCGCCCGCCGGGGCGCGCATATCGCCAAGGGCGTGGTGCTGATGCCCAGCTTCGTCAACATCGGCGCCTATGTCGATGAAGGCACGATGGTCGATACCTGGGCCACCGTCGGGTCCTGCGCGCAGATCGGCAAGAACGTGCACATTTCGGGCGGCGCGGGCATCGGCGGCGTGCTGGAACCGCTGCAGGCCGGCCCGGTCATCATCGAGGACGGCGCCTTCATCGGCGCGCGTTCGGAAGTGGCCGAAGGCGTGATCGTGGGCCAGGGCGCCGTGCTGTCCATGGGCGTGTTCCTGGGCGCGTCGACCAAGATCGTCGACCGCGCGACGGGCGAAGTCCACATCGGCCGCGTGCCGCCCTATGCGGTGGTCGTGCCCGGCTCGCTGCCCGGCAAGCCCCTGCCCGATGGCACGCCCGGCCCTTCGCTGTACTGCGCCGTGATCGTCAAGACGGTGGACGCGCAGACGCGCAGCAAGACCGGGATCAACGAACTGCTGCGCGATTGAGTTCGCACCGCTGATGCCCGTCGGCTGGAAGCTGGAGGAACGCTGCCGCGCGGCGCTGCTTCTCCGCTTCCCGCCGCGCTATCCGCGCGTGATCGCCGACCATGTCACGCTCAACCTGCATGATCGCGCGCCGCCATTCCCGGTGGACGAAGCGCAGGTTATCGGCCGGTGCGACGACGATGCCGGCGTTGAAGCGCTCGTCGTGCGGATAGACGGTTCAACCGCGCGGCCGGACGGGCTGGTCTGGCACATCACCTGGTCGCTTGCCGATGGGCGTGCGCCCCGGGAAAGCAACGGGGCCATCGCCACGCTCGGCTGGATACCCGTCGAACCCTTTCCACTCGGGCTGGTCCCGGCGCTGTGGTAGCCGTTGACGGCAGGCGGGCGCGCCGGCAAGGCAGCACCATGGCTGCCGCCCCCTCTCTCATCGCCACACTGGGGCTGTCCCCACACCCCGAAGGCGGCTGGTATCGCGAGACCTGGCGCGCACCGGCACAGCCGGGCACGCGCGCGGCCGCCACCGCGATCCTGTTCCTGCTGGAAGCGGGGCAAGCGTCGCACTGGCACCGGGTGGACGCCGCCGAAATCTGGCTGTGGCACGGCGGCGACGCGCTGGACCTGCGGATCGCCGCGCACGACCACGCCGCTCCGGCAACACACCGGCTCGGCCCCGATGTCACGACCGGGCACAGCGTGCAGGCGGTGGTGCCCGAACAGCACTGGCAGGCGGCCTCCCCCGTGGCCGGAGGGCCGCACGGCTATACGCTGGTGTCCTGCGTGGTCGCCCCTGCGTTTGAGTTCTCCGGCTTCACGCTCGCCCCGCCGGGCTGGGAACCGGGCGCATGAAGGACAGCATCGCGCGCATCGCCTCCCGCTTCCTGCTGGCGGCGTTCTACGCGCTGGCCGGCGTGCTTCATATCGTCCGTCCAGCGCCGTTCCTTTCGATCATGCCGGCGTGGGTTCCCGCGCCCGAGTTGGTCGTGATGCTGACCGGATGGGCGGAATTGCTGGGCGCCATCGGCCTGGCCCAGCCCGTTTCGCGCGGCCTGCGCCGCGCCGCCGGGATCGGGCTGGCGCTCTACGCGGTCTGCGTGTTCCCCGCGAACATCCACCATTTCGCGCTGGACATGGCGAAAGCGGATCACGGTTTCGGCCTTGCCTATCATATTCCCCGCATGGTCGCGCAGCCGGTGCTGGTCTGGCTGGCGCTGTGGGTCGCCAACGTGATCGACTGGCCGTTCGCGCGGCGCAAGGGTTGAATTCCACGATGCTGCTGGCCGATCCCTTCACCCTGTTCGTTTGCGCGCTGGCCGTGGTTCTCGTGGGCATGGCCAAGGGCGGTTTCGCCGGGCTTGGCGTGCTGGCGACGCCGCTGGTCGCGCTGGCGCTGCCCCCGTCCCAAGCCGCCGCGATCATCCTGCCGATCCTGATCGCGCAGGACGTGATCAGCGTTTGGTCGTTCCGGCATAGCTGGGACCGCTGGATCGTCGCATGGATGCTGCCGGGCGCGGTGGTGGGCATCGGCATCGGCTGGGCCTTCGCCGCCTGGGTCAACGAAAACGTGCTGATGGCTGCGCTGGGCGCCATCACGCTGGGCTTCGGGCTTTACCGGCTGTGGCTGGAGCGCGGGCATCGCGTGGTCGCCGCATCGACCTCACCGGGCTGGGTCGGCCTGCTGTTCGGCGCGGCCACCGGCCTCACCAGCCAGATCGCGCACGCTGGTGGCCCGCCGTTCCAGATATGGGTGGCGCCGCGCAAGCTGCCGCACGTGACGTACGTCGGCACCAACTCGATCCTGTTCGCGGCGATCAACTGGTTGAAGTTGCCCAGCTACATCGCGCTGGGTGTGATGACGCATCAGGTGCTAGTGGCCGCGCTGATGCTGCTGCCGCTGGCGGCGGCCAGCACGCTGGTCTCGATCCGCCTGTTGCGCCGGCTCAAGCCCGACCGGTTCTACCACATCACCTACTGGCTGATGGTGTTTCTCGGCGCCAGGCTGGTGTGGTCGGGCCTGTTCTGAACCTCAGGCGCGCACGCCGGCGGGCAGGCGGCGCAGCAAGGCCAGCGCGATCAGCGCGAACCCGGCGGAGATCAGGAACGGCACGCCGGGGAAATGGACTGGCGCGGCGGGGCCGGTGAACCAGGCCATTGGCCAGGTCAGCACCATCGGCGCGATCACGCCGGCAATCCCCGTCGTCATGGAGGCAATGCCTTGCACTTCCCCCTGCGTTTCCGGGGTGGCGCGGGATGAGAGCATGGCCATCACGCTCGGCTGCACCAGCGATTGCACCGCCACGGCGGCCAGGATGGCGAAAGCGACGATCGTGGAGGTGGTGAAGGCATACGTCACGAAGCCGATCGCCGCGCCGATGATCCCCACCGTCGCCGCATCGCGTTCGCCCAGGCGGCGCACCGCGCGGCCGGTCAGGAACACCTGAGCGAAGGCGATGGTCACGCCCACGGCCGCCAGGCTGAGGCCGATCATCCGGTCCGACCAGCCGAACTGGGCAATGCCATAGAAGCTCCAGGTCAGCGGATAGACGAGGCCCGCCAGTTGCCAGAACAGCAGCACCAGCGCGACGTTCAGCATCCCCGGCTGCGCGCGCAGCACCCGCCAGGACCCGAGCGGATTGGCGCGCGACAGCGTAAACGGCCGGCGGTTTTCATGCGCCAGGGTTTCGGGAAACACCGTCAGCCCGTACAGGAAGTTCAGGCCGGCAAGCACACCCGCCGCCACGAAAGGCGCGCGATCGCCCCATCCCGTGAGCAACCCGCCCAGGGCCGGTCCGACCACGAAGCCCACGCCGAAGCCGGCGCTGACCATGGCGAAGTTGCGCGCGCGATCCTGTGGCGCGGTGACGTCGGCAATGGCCGCCTGCGCCGGCGCGTAGCTCCCGCCGAAAAGGCCCGACAGCACGCGCCCCAGGAAGATCAGCGGCAGCGTGTGCGCCAGCGCGAGCAGGGCATAGTCGACCGCCAGCCCGCCCAGCGCCGCCAGCAGAACCGGTCGCCGCCCCACCGCATCGCTGAGATTGCCCAGCACCGGGGCCGCAATGAAGCTTGCCACCGCCATGGCCAGCCCCATCCATGTCCCGACGCCGATGGCCTGCGCCAGATCCAGGCCGCCCACATCCATCAGCAGGCGCGGCAATACCGGCATGACAAGGCCGAACCCCATCGCGTCGATGAAGATGGTAGTGGCGATGAAGGTGACGGTATGGCGGTTCGGGGAAGTCATCGGCCTTGCTTGCCTGATTACATCTTGGAACAAAAGAAATACATGCGCCATGATGACGGCGGCAGACCGGAAACACTGGCCATAGGGTCAACGGGCTGCCATGGGCACAGGCGATCCCCTCATTACAGGATGCCGGACATGAGCGACGACGAATACGTCTACGATGAAGACAGCGGCGAATGGATGACCGCGGCCGATCTTGCGGCGAAGCGCGCGGCGGAAAGCTCCATCGAAGTACGCGATGCGGTGGGTAACCTGCTGGCGGACGGCGATCAGGTGACGCTGATCAAGGATCTGGACGTCAAGGGCGCGGGGCAGACGCTCAAGCGCGGGACGCTGATCAAGTCGATCCGCCTGACCGGCGATCCTCAGGAAATCGACTGCAAGTTCGACGGCATCAAGGGGCTCGTGCTGCGCGCCGAGTTCGTCCGCAAGCGCTGACGCGACACCGCACCGCAGCATATGGCGGCGCGGCGCCCCGTGCCCCACGGCACTCCCGCCGCCACATCCCGTTTTCAGGACGCGGTTTTGGCAACGCCTTTCGCTAATACGCTCATGTTTTCGTTAAAAATCCCGAGTTAATTGCATATTTTGCAATCGGGCCGTCCGCAAATACACTTGCTCGCACACGCACAATCATTATCTCGCCTAACAACAAGATAACGGGTGCCCAAGGCAATCTTTCCTTCCTGAGACAGGGGATATTGCCATGATCAAGACCACTTTCGCTTTCGCCGCCGCGCTCGCGTTCGTTCCCGCCGTGGCGCAGGCCGACGAAATCGCCAACACTGAAGCCTTCACCCACAAGGGCGTGGACTACAGCTACACGACCGAAGTGAAGGGCGACACGAAGATCGTTCGCGGCACCGCCTATGCCGGCAAGGTTCCGTTCGAACTGCGCGTGAAGAACAAGAGCGTCGACGGCACGTTCAACAACCGCCCGGTTCACTTTGAACTGCGCGACGTGCAGAAGCTCGGCCTCTAAGCGTTCTCCGGGCGCCAAGACGCCTGGAAACAAGCTGAAAACGGCCCCTTCCCGCCCCTAGGCCGGAAGGGGCCGTTTGCGTTGCAACCTTCGCCGCTCAGAATGCAAAGCTAGCTTGGCGTACCGGTGGCGGCACCAACGGCCAGCGGTCCAGCACTTCGTGGCGATGCAGGCCGACCAGGCTGTGGATGAGCAGCACCTCCGTCACCTGCCATCCGAAACCCAGCTTCCGCAGTCCTCGCGATGTCAGGGCCGTATCGTAAGACAGCGTCATGTGCGGACTATAGCGCAACTTGGGGCGCAACGGCGCCCGCATCCCCGCCATGGCCTGCGCGATGCAATCATAGACGGCCTTCCCTCCCGCGTGGCCTTCCCCCGGTTGAGCCAATATCGATTCTTTGCCGACGACAATTTTGCCCAGCATCATCTCGAACGGCGCCGCGGCAATCCTTCGGCCCGCGCGCAACAGCGTCTCGACATAAGCCGGCGGGCACTCGCCCTGATCGAAGTCCTTTGTAATCGCCAAGGTCATGTGCAAGCGGTCCGCCGTGACGCGCGCGCGCTTCAACCCCATAGCGCGCGCGTGCGCGGCGATCCGCTCCGCGGTTTCGACTGGTGGCACCACCGCGAAGAAGAAGCGATCCTGAACGCGCGCGGGTTTCATGAGATGGACGCCAAGACTCGCATTTGTTCACTATATGTTCTTTTCAATCCTTCGTCCACATCCGGCGGTCTTAGCGATTTGGAAACCAGAAGCCGCCATGCTGTCCGGTCATGAACGGCATGTCCGAAGCCAAGACGATCCGGCGCCTGGTCCTTACCGGGCTGCTTGTCGTGGGCGGCTCGGTTATCGCGTCGGTGGTTTGCACGCACATTTCCTTCATGGACGGCAGCGCCAACCCCATATTCTATCGCGATGCGATGTTCTTTGCCGTTCTGATTCCGCTGCTCATCGCACCGGTCGCCTATGGCTACATTGCCTGGCTGACCTGGCGACTGCATCACACTTATGCCGAACTGGAAGTGATGGCGCACACCGACGCCCTCACCGGGCTGCCCAACCGGCGCGCCTTCGTCGAAGACATGGAAGGCCGGCTCAGACGGGCCGAGGATAACGTGCTGGTCTTCGCGATGGTGGACCTCGATCACTTCAAACGCATCAACGATTCGATGGGCCATGCCACGGGCGACCTTGCGCTGCGCCATGCCGCCGAAGTGCTGCGCGACAGCGCCCCCGCCGGCTCCGTCGTCGCACGGCTGGGCGGCGAGGAATTCGCGGTGCTTCTCGCCCAAGCGCCGGACAACGCATGCGGGACGGAGCCGGAAGCCCGGCTGGACGTCATGCGACAGCGCCTGGCCGACCTTCCCCTCATCGTGCCGGGCGGCGTCGTCCGCATGACCGCCAGCTTCGGCATGGCCGTGCCCCTGCCCGGCGAAGCGCTGGACAGCCTTCTAAGGCGCGCGGACAGCGCGCTCTATCGCGCCAAGGCGGATGGGCGCAACCGGGTGACCCGCGCCGCCTGAGAGCCTCACGCCAACGTCACGAACAATTCGGCTTCCAGCAGCCACGCGCCGCCCACCTCGCGCCATTTCGCGCTGTAGATGCCGGAAGCGGCGACCTGCTCCGATCCCGCCACCACGCCGCGCCAGGTTCCATGCTCCATGGCCACGGGCTCGACCGCCGATGCGACGACACTTTCAGGCACGCGCTCGTACACCATGCGCGGGCGCGCCGAAAACTCGCGTTTCCATGCAGCCAGCTGCGCCTTGCGCCCGGCGATCACCGCGCTGTCGGAGCCGGTGACCAGCACCACGCCAGGCGCCAGGATCGGCCCGATCGCAGCGAGATCGCCATCCGCCAGCGCGCGGTTGAACGCCGCGCGGCGCAGGCGGATGGCGAGTTCGGCCGCGCCCGGCTGCTTCACTCCGCCGCCGGGATATAGAGATCGCCCGCCTCGCGGTACTTCTCGCTCATTTCGGCCATGCCCTTTTCCGCCTCGTCCGCCGCGATGAAGCCGGTGCTAGGCTGGTTCTGCTTCGCCGCGAAATCGCGCACTTCCTGCGTAATCTTCATCGAACAGAACTTCGGACCACACATCGAGCAGAAGTGCGCGGTCTTGGCGCCTTCGGCCGGCAGCGTCTGGTCGTGGTACTGCTCGGCCGTATCGGGATCGAGGCTGAGGTTGAACTGGTCGCGCCAGCGGAACTCGAAGCGCGCGCGGCTCAGCGCATCGTCGCGCAGCTTGGCGGCCGGGTGCCCCTTGGCGAGATCGGCGGCGTGGGCGGCGAGCTTGTAGGTCACCACACCTACCTTTACATCGTCGCGATCGGGCAGGCCAAGGTGCTCCTTGGGCGTGACATAGCAGAGCATCGCCGTGCCGAACC
>NZ_DDFB01000029.1:0-3795 GCF_002336885.1 Novosphingobium sp. UBA1939
AGATATGCGCGCCGACGACGCTCATGGGCACCATGCGTGTGCGCCAGCCCGGCGCGACCGTGGTCGTGTGATAGAACGTCGCACTCCCGACCGGCGCATAGACCTGACCCGACAACGCCGCCTCTGCCACGCGCCGCGCGCGGATCCATGCGGTGAGCGACGGCGTCCGTGCCATCGCGCCGTCGCAGGCGAAGCTGAACTGGCAGCCGGGCCGCTCCGATCCCTGATAGACCACGCCGCACACGGTATTGGGGAAGGCGGGATGCGCCACGCGGTTCAGCACCACTTGCGCCACCGCGCGCTGGCCGCTGTCTGGTTCCGAAGCGGCCTCGTAATAGATCGCCGCGGTCAGGCACTGCAGCGCGCGCCACTGGTCCTCGCCGCTGCCGCGCGCGAAGATTGGCCGCGCGGCGGGGCCGGCGGGTTCGATGGCGGACGCGACCTCCTCGTCATCGCGGTGCGCGGCCCAGGCCTGTTCGGCGGCGTTGGGCGCGATCAGCCCGGTATCGTCGGGCGAGACATAGTAGAAGGCTGATCCGGGAAAGCTTTCGCCCGCCTGCTCGAACGGTTGCAGCGCACCCGCTTCGGCCTGCGCAGAGGCGCGGTCGATCCCGCCGGGGCTGCCCCATCCCACCGGGCCGAGCACCATCGCGAACAGGCCTATCGTGGCCACGCCGGCCAGTCGCTGGCGCAGCATCGACGGGGTCCGCAGCCGGCGCCGCACCGAAACCATGTCGCGCCGGCGGATGCGCGCGGCAAAATCGCGCGGGCGGGGCACAAGGGGGGCGGGATCGGCCATGTCCGCAAGGCCATCGGCAGGGTTATCGTCGCGTTGGCGGCTGACATCGCCCGCGCGCACGTTCTCCTCCGCAGCCGGGGGCAAGGCCCCGGTCGGAAGGGTGAACGGACGGTAGGCGATCTCCAGCGGCATCGGGTCTTGGACGCGTTCCTTTGCTCTCCTGCGCTAGCGCGCGCGGACAGGTCCCGCACGCACGGCGTTCGCGCCGTCCCAAGGCGGCACAGACCCGCGTCATAGGGTGAATCGGTTAAGACTCTTGCCCGTGCCCCCGTTCGGGGCTACGCGCCGCAGCGACGCCACCGGTGCCCGCAACGGGCCCAGAGGGAATCCGCGAAGGACCAGCACGGTCCCCAACCGGAGCTGCCCCCGCAACTGTATCCGGCGAGCGCTCTGTCCACGATGCCACTGGCCGCACGGCCGGGAAGGCGGGCAGGGGGCGATGACCCGGAGAGCCAGGAGACCTGCCGGTGTGTGGTCGTTCCGCGGCCGGGCGGGGTGTACCGGGCGCACGCGTCGCGAGTTCCGCCCGTTGGCCCGGCGGTCCTCCCGCCATGAACGGCAGTTCGTTCATGGGCTGGGAGTCTGAAGAATGCCGGGCAAGTATCTGTTTTTCCTTACCGCATCCCTGTTGACCGCTGCGCCGGCGCTGGCGCAGGACGATATGGCGCAACCCGCCGCGCCGGCCGTCTCCGCCGATGCGCAGATCACCGTGCTCGCCACGGGCAGCAAGCTCCGGCTCGACCAGACCGGGCAGGCCGTCACCGTCATCACCGCCGAGCAGATCGCGCAAGTGCAAGGCGCGGACCTGACGCGCGTGCTGGAGCGCGTGCCCGGCCTCACCTTTTCGCGCAACGGCGGTCTTGGCACCTTTACCGGCGTGCGCCTGCGCGGCTCCGAAGCCGAACAGGTGCTGGTGCTGATCGATGGCGTGCGCGTGGAGGATGTGTCCTCGCCCTCGGGCGGCTATGATTTCGGCAACCTGCTGACCGGTGGGATTGGCCGCATCGACGTGCTGCGCGGCTCGAACTCCGTGGTCTGGGGCAGCGCCGCGATCGGCGGCGTCATCGCGGTGACGACGAAGGAAGTGAACGGCGCGGAAGCCAGCGTCGAATATGGCGCGAAGGAAACCGTCTCCGCCGATGCCGTGGCTGGCGTGGCCAATGATCGCTATGCCTTCTCGCTCAACGGCGGCTATGCCCGCACCGATGGCGTTTCCGCCGCCGCGGTCGGCACCGAGCCGGACGGCTATCGCCAGTGGCGCATCGGCGGGCGCGGGCGCGTGAACCTCACCCCCGATCTCTCGCTCAACGCTGTCGCGCGCTATGCCGACAGCAAGCTCGATATCGACGGTTATCCGCCGCCGACTTACACCGTGTTCGGCGACACGCCAGAATACCAGAAGACCCGCCAGTTCTCCGGCCGCGCCGGGTTCCACTATGCCGGCAGCGCGCTTACGCTCGACGGCGGCTACGCGCTCGCCGATACGCGCCGGAACTATTACGACCCCACCTACGGCGCCGATCCGCAGTACGGCTACAAGGGCCGCAGTCAGCGCGTCGACCTGACCGGCCGCATCGCGCTGCCCGCGCATTTCGCGCTCGATTTCGGCGGGGACAGCGAATGGACGCGCTTCTCTTCCACGTTCGATGCCCAGCGCAGCGCGCGCCTGTCCAGCGGCCACGCGCTGTTCGGCTGGTACACCGACCGGGCCAGCCTTGCCGCCGGCGTGCGCGTGGACGATCACAGCCGCTTCGGCACGCAGGCGACGTTCGGCGCCAACGGCAGCGTCCGCGTGGCGCAGGGGCTGCGCCTGCGCGCCAGCTATGGCGAAGGGTTCAAGGCGCCCACGCTCTACCAGCTCTATTCGGATTACGGGAACCAGGGGCTCAGCCCCGAACGCAGCCGCAGCTACGACGCCGGGGGCGAATACACCACGACCGATGGCGTGTTCCACGCCTCGGCCACCTGGTTCCGGCGCGATACGCGCAACCTTATCGCCTATGTATCGTGCTTCTCGGCCACCAGCCCGTTGTGCGCGGACGGGCGCTACGGCTTCTACGACAACGTCGGCAAGACCCGCGCCGAAGGCGTGGAACTGGAACTGCGCGCCGATGTCAGCCCCACGTTCCGGGCTCAGGCGGTCTATACCTATGACCGCGCCCGCAACCTGACCGTGGCGGACGCGAACTACGGCAAGGCGCTCGCCCGCCGCCCGCGCAACGCGCTGACGCTTTCGGCCGACTGGACCTCGCCGCTCGCTGGCCTGACCCTGGGCGCGGACATCCGCCTCGTCAGCGACAGCTTCGATGATGCGGCCAACCGCACCCGGCTGGATGGCTACGAACTGACCACGCTGCGCGCCAGCTTGCCGTTCGGGGATTTCTTCGAACTGTTCGGTCGGGTCGAAAACCTGTTCGATGAAAAGTACCAGACCTCGGCCGGATACGGCACCTGGGGCCGCTCCGCGTTCATCGGCGCGCGGGTGCGCTATTAAGGCGGGCGGTTCCTTGCCTTCTTCCACCCCGCCGGCCTTGCGGCGGCGGGGCTGGGGGCTGGCGTTGCTGGCGGCTCTTTCCGCCTGCGCGCCGGCCACGCCTCCGCCTTCGGCCACGCGCGCGCACCCCGCGATCGTTTCGCTGAACCCGTGCAGCGATGCGATCCTGGCCGAAGTGGCCGATCCGGGGCAGGTGCTGGCGCTGTCACACTACAGCCGCGACCCCCGATCGAGTTCGATGGACGTGGCGCTGGCCCGGCGCTTTCCCGCCACGCGCGGCACGGTGGAGGAAGTGCTGGCGCTCCATCCCGATCTCGTGCTGGGCGATACGTTCCTCGGCCCGGCTGCGCGCGAGGCCTACGGTCGCCTCGGCATTCCCGTCGCGCAGCTTCCCATCGCCATGAACGTGGCCGACAGTCGTGCGCAGGTCCGCCGCATTGCCGCGCTGGCGGGGCATCCGGAGCGCGGCGAGCGGCTCGTCGCGCGGATCGACGCCGCGTTG
>NZ_DDFB01000138.1:0-1367 GCF_002336885.1 Novosphingobium sp. UBA1939
GGCCACCCTGGAGAAAACCCGTGAAATCCCCCGTGTTACGGCTGGCCGGCCTTGCCTCGGCCCTGGCGCTGTGCGCCTGCTCAACGGTGCCGGCCAGCCCAGCGCTGGCGCCGTGCCCCAAGCCTCCGGCGCACCTGTTGCAGCGGATGGCCCCGTTGCCACCGATACCGACGTCGCCGGCTGGATCGCCGGAGCCCAGGGCCAGTACGAAACCTGCCGGGTACGCCTCGGTGCCCTGATCGACTTTGAAGAAGGAATACCGCAATGAGCAGCGACACCAACAAGCCCGCGGACATGGGCCAAGTGATGCACAGCATCGGACAACTGACCGGTGCGGTGCAGGCCATGCATACCGGCCTGACGGCGCGCATTGAGGATATCCGGCAGGACATCCAGCGGATCGAGAGCGCTCAAATCCAGCGTATGAACCGCATGGAAACGACTTTTACCAACCGTTTGGCCGACGTGGAAACGAACGTGGGCAAGCGCATCGACAGCATGGGGGCGCGGGTGACTGCGCTGGAGGCGGAAGACAAGCGCCTGATCGCCAAGACGGCGCGACTCGGTGCGCTGGGTGGCGGGATTGGCGGCGCGCTGTCGGCGGTGGCCATCGAACTGATCAAGCGGACGTAATGGCCCACTCTCAAGAAACCCGCGACACCGTTCGCCGGCTCTACATCGAGGGCATGCCCTTGAATGGCGCCGCGATCACGGCCGGCGTGAGCTACGACACCGCCCAGGATTGGAAGAAGAAGGCCAAGGCGCGGGGCGATGACTGGGACACGGCGCGCGCGGCGTTTCGGATCAGCGAGCAGGGCATCGACGATCTGAATCAGCAGTTGGTGGAGGATTTTGCACGCCAGGTGCTCACCACTACCCGCGAGCTCGAGACCGCGTCCATTCCGGCGAGCGACAAGGCCCAGTTGCTGGCCCAGCTCGCCGACGCCTATGCGAAGTTCTCGAAGGCCTTCGCGCGGGTCAATCCGGCCTTCTCGGGCTTGGCCGTGGCGCTCGACACCCTCAAGATCGTCGCCGAGCATCTGCGCGCCAACGACCCCGCCACCCTGCGGGCGCTGCAGCCGCACTTCGACGATATCGGCGTGACCATCGGAAACCGCTATGGCCAAGCCTAAGATCGCGCCGATCCGCAACCAGCGGGAGTTTGACGATGCGCTCGCGAAGCTCGGCGACGAGCTGCGCGAGTGGATCGAGCTGGAGGTGGCCAGCTTCGACACGGATGCAGCGGCCAGCGCCGCGCGGCGCGAGCGGGCCGTGATGGACTATCAGTTCTTCTGCCAGACCTACTTCCCGCACTACGTGCCGACGCCGTACTTTTCGCTGTTCCAGCAGTTTGCGTTCAAGCGTGT
>NZ_DDFB01000138.1:1404-2117 GCF_002336885.1 Novosphingobium sp. UBA1939
GCCGGGCGTGGCCTGCCCGACAAGGCCCGCAAGCACATGATCGGCATCGTGATGAACACCGAGGAACAATCCTCGGAAATGCTCGCGTCGATCAAGGCGGAACTCGAAGCCAACCCGCGCCTGGCGATGGACTTCCCGAAAGCGGTGGGCCAAGGCCGGGTGTGGCAGGCCACCACGGCGATCACCGCCAACAACATCAAAATCCGTATCGGCGGCACCGGCAAGAAGATGCGCGGCATGAAGCACGGCCCGCACCGGCCAGACCTGATCTGGCTGGACGATTTGGAAAACGACGAGAACGTCCGCGATAAGAGCCAGCGCGACAAGGTCGAACACTACGTGCTGTCGGCGATCGTCGGCCTGGCTGGGCCGGCCGGCGGTATGGACGTGTTCTGGGTGGGCACCTCGCTGCACTACGACGCAGCGATCAACCGCGTGGCCCGCAAGCCCGGTTGGCGCCGCCGCATCTTCCGGTCGATCATGACGTGGCCGGACCGAATGGATCTGTGGGATACCTGGGAAGGCATCTACACCTCGGCCGCGGCCGGCGAGGACGAGGACAAAGAGCGGGCCGAAGCCGAAGCGCTGGCCTTCTACCAGGCCAACAAAGCCGAGATGGAGCGCGGCGCCGTGGTGAGCTGGCCCGAGGTGCGCCCGCTGTACCGCCTGATGTGCATGCGCGCGACCGACCACACCGCGTTCAACCAGGAACA
>NZ_DDFB01000138.1:2139-2753 GCF_002336885.1 Novosphingobium sp. UBA1939
ACTGGCTGTTCTTCGGCGCTATCGATCCGTCGATGGGCAAGAAGTCGAAGGCCCGCGACCCGTCGGCGATCCTCGTCGGCGGGCTCAACCCGAAGACCTCCATCCTCGACGTGGTAGAGGCCGACATTGCCCGCCGCGTACCGGACCTGATCATCAGCCGCGCCGTCGATCTGCAGGCCGAATACAAGTGCCTGATGTGGTCCGTCGAATGCGTGGCCTTCCAGGAATTCCTCTACACCGAGCTGATCAAGCGGGCGGGCTTGCAGGGCATTCCCTTCCCGGCGATGCCCGGCCCGACCGCGCGGGATAAAGAGCTGGCGATCCTCTCGCTGCAGCCGCACATCAAGAACGGCTTGCTGCGCCTGCACCGCACCCACTCGACGCTGATCGAGCAGCTCCAGTTCTACCCCGAGGCGGATCACGACGACGGCCCGGACGCCCTTGAAATGCTCTTCCGCATTGCCACCGAGTTCAACGTGGAATGGAGCTACACCAGCGCCGCCACGCGCCGCCGCGACCGCCGCAGCACCAGCCGCTACACCCCTGGAGATGACGACGATGACGATTAAGCAGCGCTTCGCCGCGCTGATGGATAAATTCACGACCGGCAACAA